>JAIKZT010000127.1 GCA_024682015.1 Clostridia bacterium | reverse complement strand
ATGATGCGCCGGCGCCACATGAAGCTGGCGAACATCGCGGTGAAGGCGAAGACCGCCGAGATCAACGCGGCCATCGAATCCTCGCTTTCCGGCATCCGCACGGCCAAGGCGTTCGCGAACGAGAGTTCGGAGATCGACAAGTTTTCCGCCGCGAACCGCGAACTGGTCCTGGCCAGGGACGAGGCGTTCCGCCAGCTGGCCATCTTCCACGCGTTCTCCGAGACGGCTACGTCCATCCTGCCCGTGGCGGTCGTCGCTGCCGGAGGATATTTCATCATGCGGGGCAGCCTGAATTACATCGGCCTCATGACGTTTACGCTCTACGTGTCCACGTTCACCACGCCCATCCGCAAACTCGTGAATTTCATGGAGCAGTACATGGCCGGCACAGCCGGCTTCACGCGATTCCTCGAAGTGATGCGCACGACGGCGCAGGTCCAGGACGCCCCGGACGCAGTGGAACTGAAAGATGCCAAGGGGCACATCGAGTTCAAGGATGTCAGTTTTACCTACAGCGAAACGGAGGGTCACCGGCCGTTTGCGCTGCAGCACGTGGATCTGGAGATCAAGCCCGGCGAAAAGTTCGCGTTCGTGGGAGCGTCCGGCAGCGGCAAGACGACGCTGTGCCAGCTCATCCCGCGGTTCTACGACGTCACCGGCGGCTCCGTATGCGTGGACGGCAAAGACGTGCGAAGCATCACGCAGAAATCGCTGCGCGACCACATCGGCATTGTGCAGCAGGACGTGTTCCTGTTCGCCGACACCATCATGGAGAACATCCGCTACGGCCGGCCGGACGCGACGGATGAAGAGGTGATGGCGGCGGCCGAGTATGCCGAGATCCATCAGGACATCTGCGCCATGTCCGAAGGGTACGATACTTACGTGGGCGAACGCGGCGTCATGCTTTCCGGGGGCCAGAAACAGCGCATTTCCATCGCGCGCGTCTTCCTGAAGAATCCGCCTGTCGTCATTCTGGATGAAGCCACAAGCGCGCTCGACAGCGTTACGGAAGCGCACATCCAGCAGGCGTTCGATAGGCTGTGCGAAGGCCGCACAGGCATTTTCATCGCGCACCGCCTGTCCACCGTGCGCGGCTGCGACCGCATCGCCGTCGTGGAAAAAGGCCGCATCACCGAGACCGGCAACCACGAGGAGCTGATGGCGCTCGGTGGCGAGTATGCCAGGCTCGTGAACGCGCAGGAACACATAGGAGAAACCATATGAAGAAGCGGTTTGCCAAAGTTTGCGTCCTGATCGCGGTCATCTTTGCCGCGGGGGTTTTCATCTCCGCGGACGGAGCCGCGGCGGAAGAGGGCGGCAGGCATCTGCGCATCCTGTTCACCAGCGACATGCACGACTATTACATCCCCGCGCGCGGCGTGTACGAAGGCATGCTGCGCGACCACGGCGGTGCCGCGCGGATGAAGACGCTCATCGACGAGTACTCGGATGACGCCACCATCGTGGTCGACGCCGGGGATTTTTCCATGGGCACGTTGCTAGGCGCCGGTTTTGCGACGGACGCGTTCGAACTGAGGCTGATGGGCGCCATGGGCATCCAGGCGACGACGCTGGGCAACCACGAGTTCGACTTCGGCCCCGAAGGCCTCTGCGCCATGCTGGACGCAGCGAAAGCCAGCGGAGACATTCTGCCGGCGGTGGTGCAGTCCTCGCTTTCTTTCAGCGAACCGCTGACGGATGCGCAGCGCCTGCTGAAGGCTCGTTTTGACGCGGGCCAGATCGCCCCGTCCGCAACTTTTCGGGTGAACGGGCTGAACGTCGCGGTCTTCGCGGTCATGGGCGAGGATTCCGTGGACTGCAGCCCGACGAGCGGACAGAACTGGCAGGATCAGCAGATCGCCGCGCGGACGGCGGTCGAAAAACTGCAGGGTACCTCCGACGTCCTCATCTGCCTGTCCCACGGAGGCACGGAAAGCCCCGAAAAGGGCGAGGACATCGATCTGGCCAGGAACGTCAGCGGGATCGACGTGCTGATCTCGGGTCACGCGCATCAGGCGTACGCCGAGGCCACGCTGGTGAACGGCACCATCCTCGGCAGCTGCGGCTCCTATAACGCTTATCTGGGGCTGATGGATCTGACGGTCAGCCCGGAAGGGGATGTCGCGCTGGAGGATTACCGGCTCATCCCCTGCGACGGCAAGGTGTACGAGGATCCGCAGGTCGCAGCCATGGTGGAGGATTTCTGCGCGAGCGTGGAGGAGGGGTATCTGGCGCCTTACGGCTTTGCGCTCGATACGCCCCTCTGCTTCAGCGGCTACGACATGATGCCGCTTGAGGAGATGTACGCGACGCATCAGGAATATCCGCTCGGAGACCTCATCGCGGACGCTTACATGTACGAGGCCGCCATGCACGGCATCGACGACATCGACGCAGCCATCGTCGCGCTCGGCACGATAAGGGGCACGATCCACCGGGGGCCGATCACGGCGGAAAACGCCTTCGAGATCTGTTCGCTGGGCGTCGGAGAGAACTTCTCGGCGGGCCACCCGCTCGTGTGCGGGTATCTGAGCGGCAAGGAACTGAAGCTTCTTGCGGAGCTCGACGCGTCGCTGGGACCGGTCATGCCGGAGATCAAGATGAGCTACTCCGGGCTGAACTACCGCTTCAATTCCAGCCGGGTGATCCTCGACAGGGTCACGACGATAGGGCTCGAGCGGCCGGGCAGCATGCTGATGCTCATCGAGGACGACCGGCTTTACAAGGTCTGCTGCAACCTGTACGCGGCCAACCTGCTGGGCAAGGTGAACGGGCTGACGAAGGGCATCCTGTCCATTACGCCCAAAAATGCGGACGGTTCCCCGATCGTGGATCTGGCAAGCTGCGCCCTGAAGGATGAGGAAGGCTGCGAGATCAAGGAATGGGTGGCTTTCGCGGATTATCTGCGCTCTTTCCGCGTCGGTTCTACGGGGCTTCCGGAACTGCCAGACCTTTATCGCCAGCCGCAGAGCCGCAAGGTGCGTTACACAGCGATGGGTTTCTCCACGTTCAACAATCCCGGCCCGGTGACCCGCATCGCCATCGCGGCGGCCGCGCTGCTGATCGTGATCCTGGCGCTGGCCATCTGGCTCCTGCGCAAACTGGTCCGCAGAGTCGCTTCGCGCGGGGGAGATAAGGCATGACGGATCGCGAGCTTTGGATCGCGGTGGCCGCTGCGGCTGTCTTCCTGATGGGCGCGCTGTCCGTGCTGGCGTGGCGCCGCAGGGAAAAGGACATGCGTCCGGTCTGGATGGGCATGCTGGGTTTTCTCGGCTTCGCGGTGATCGCGGAGAGCTTCTTCGAACTGATCTGCTTTACGGCCCTGGGACCTGTCACCCGGGCGCTGAACGCGTCTTTTGCGCGGCTCATCGCGTTCTCGTGCCTGTGCGCGGGGCTTTTCGAGGAGTGCGGGCGGTGGTGGATCTATCGGAACGGGCTGGCCGCGTACCGGGGCAGGGCTGTGGCTGCGGGCTATGCCATCGGCCATTTCTCGGCGGAGATCGTCGCGTTCTGCCTGTGGCCGCTGA
>JAIKZT010000110.1 GCA_024682015.1 Clostridia bacterium | reverse complement strand
TAATACGTGCGGTAGACGGAGTCCTCCTCCGTGGCCGCCCGCGCGCAGACCGTGGCGTGCGAAGCGATGTATTCCTTCAGGATCTTGCGGTTGTCGGCGTCGTCGGACTGGATCTCCGCGATGATGTCGGAGGCGCCGGTCAGAGCATCCTCGATCGTCTCCACGCCTTTTTCGGGATCGACGAAGGGAGCCGCCAGCGCTTCGGGCGCGTCTTTTCCCTGCAACAGCAGGCGCAGCGCGAGGGGCTCCAGGCCCTTTTCCTTCGCGATCGTCGCCCGCGTGCGCTTCTTCTGTTTGTAGGGGCGGTAAAGGTCCTCGAGCTCGGCCAGCGTTTCGGCCGCGTCGATGGCCTGCCGCAGATCGTCGGTCAGTTTGCCCTGCTCTTCGATGGACTTCAGGACGGCGTCCTTGCGTTCGTCGAGCCCGCGCAGGTACTGCAGCCTGTCGGCCAGGGTGCGCAGCCGCTCGTCGTCCATCGCGCCGTGCATCTCCTTGCGATAGCGCGCGATGAAGGGAATGGTATTGCCCTCGTCGATCAGGTCGATGACGTTTGCCACATGCTGCGGCCGCGCGTTCAGCTCCTTCGCCAGGATACGAACGTGCTTTGCTTTGTCGTAGACTTTTGTTTCTGCCATGATTTGTGATCCTTAAAACCGAAAATAATTTTTATTATTTTGGACGGGGAAAGCGGGTTCTGTCAACCGCCCGGGGTTTGTTCGCGAACAGTTCTCCACAAGTTTTCCCCATTTGAATTTCAAGGCTTCCAAGGGGTTTTTCCAAGGATTTCTACAAGGATTTCGACAGGATTTCCCCAGAGGCCTGTGGAAAACTCGAATGGCCGCAAAGCCTTGATTTTCAAGGCTTTCGCAGATCGTCCGCAAAATCAACCCCGAAGTTTTCCACAGGTTTATAAGTTTTGCACAGGAAGCGTTTTACAAGTCTTAGATTTTCAAGGCGCGCCGACTTTTCCCCAGTTATTCCCAAGGTTTTGACCCTAATAATTTCGGTCTCTTCAACGCCTTAAAGGACTGTCTTCGGCATCCGCCGCGGGCGGGCTCTGACGCCCTACCGCAGGTGCTTTTCGATCAGGTCCATAAACAGCTCGGCGTCGACCTTCTTCGAGAAGATCGCCCGGGCGAGCGTCTTGCTGCCGCCGCCCTTGCCGCCGTACATCCCCGCATATTCCTTCACGAGCTGGCCTGCCGCGGGAGTCCCCGGCGTCGCCAGCACGACGGTCTTGTCCTTCTCGCTGTAGAGCGCCGCCGGCTTCGTGAAGATGTCCTCGGCCTTGCGCGCCATGGACTGCAGGTCGTCCGCGCTCATAAGCGGGTAGCGGAACACGGCCAGCGAGCCATCAAAGCCCGGCAGGGCCTCCCGCAGTTTCTCTTCTTCGGCCTTCGCCAGCGCGCTCTTCAGTTCGGACAGCTCGCGGCGGACCTCGTCGTTTTTGGCGTCATTCGCGCTTTCCCGCTCCACGAGGGTAATTACCTCACAGGAATACTTTTGAGCCAGCTGCGAGGCGATTTTCGACCTTAAAACGGATTCCAGAAGCGCATACCTGCCTGCCTTGATCGTCATGCGGGTCATGCCCTTGTAGTTCTCCGCCTTCAGCACTGAGATCAGCCCCACCTGCCCCGACGTCGCGGGGTGCGTGCCGCAGCAGGCGCAGCAATCCGCGGGGTGAGCCGGATCACCGATGAACACGACGGAGATGTCCTCGCCGAACTTGATCTCCTTGCGCACGGGCTGGCTCTTCGCCTGCTCGGCCGTGTCGAACCAGATGGTCGTGACGGGCACGTCCGCCCAGACGACTTCGTTCGCCGCCAGTTCCGCCGCGCGGATCATCTCCTCCGTGATGGGCGAGCCGTCCGGGGCGGCCATGTCGATCGTCATGTAGTCCTCGCCCATGTGAAAGCCCCGGTTCTCCACGCCGTACATCTCGTGGAAACGTCCGGATAGGATGTGCTCGCCGCAGTGCATCTGCATGTGGTCGAAGCGCCTCGTCCAGTCGAGGACGGCATGCACGGTCCTGCCCGGCTCAAACCCGGCTGCGTCCGCGACCGTATGCCAGACCGTCCCGGTCTCCTTGTCCTCCTTCACGTCCAGGACAGCCGCGCCGCCGAGCGTGCCCAGGTCGCAGGGCTGCCCGCCGCCTTCGGGGAAGAAGAGCGTACTGCCGCAGGCGACCTGGATCCTGCCCTTGTGCTCGCGGACCTCCGAGACCGTCAGATCCGCCTCTTTTAAATATACGTCTTTCTGATAAAGCCTTTCCGTTGCCATGTTTTCACCTACTTGAGCCGGTTCAGGATGTTCCGCACGAACACGGTCGCCTCCGCGCGGGTGACGAAATCTCCGGGCCGGAACGTGCCGGTCGGCCCGCCGCCCACGATGTCGGCCTTTGCCAGCTTCAGGATGTCGTCCCGATAGGGAGAACTCTCCACGTCGGAGATCGCCACGGGATGCGAGCCTCCGTAATACCGTTCGTTCAGCGTGTGGGCGAAGTAGTAGGCCATCTCTTCGCGGGTCACCGGCTCGTCGAGCCTGCCGTCGAAGCGGCTGTCGATGATCCCCTCCGCCTTGCAGTACTCCCAGAACGGGCCGGCCCAGTGCTCGCCGGCTCTGCGCA
>JAIKZT010000106.1 GCA_024682015.1 Clostridia bacterium | reverse complement strand
GAAAACGGCTACACGAGCGAAGAGATGAAGATGCAGAACGAAGGGCGGCGCATCCTGCATCTGCCGGATCTGAGGGTCACCTGCACCTGCGTGCGCGTGCCGGTCATGCGCTCCCACTCCATCAGCGTGACCCTTCGAACGACTGAAAAGATCTCCGTGGAGGAGGCCAGGGCTGCGATCGCGAATTTCCCCGGCGCTTCTCTCATGCCTGAGGACGCAGGCCGCGACTGGCCCACGCCTCTGGATACTTCTGGCCAGGATACGGTCTATGTGGGCCGCATCCGGGAAGACCTCACCTGCGAACGGGGGCTTTCCCTGTGGTGCTGCGGCGACCAGGTGCGGAAAGGTGCTGCCAGCAACGCCGTGCAGATCCTGAAACTGCTGATATAAAGGCTTCTTCCCGCATGGAATTTGTGGCCTGAAAGGCCCTGAGCCACAACATCTTGCGCAGGGTAAGGCGCGCAAAAAATATTCCGAAAAAATAGCCTGAAATGCATTGACACTTGAAGCATTTTAGGCTATTATTCATTAGTCACGCTATGCCCAAGAGTAGGCATGTGCTGATTTAGTGCGTTATCAAATTGCCGCAAAGGCGTTGTCTGGAGGAAAAATAGAATGGCGAACGACGTTAGAGTCAGGGTCACGTTATCCTGCACCGAATGCAAGCAGAGAAACTACAACACCATGAAGAACAAGAGAAACAACCCCGAGAGAATCGAGTTGATGAAGTACTGCAAGTTCTGCAAGAAGGAAACTCTGCACAGAGAGACCAAGTAAGGAAAGGAATCCGTCAAAATGGCAGAAACAGTTGCAAAGCAGCCCAAGAAGCAGGGCAGGCTCAAGGAGTATTTCAAGGGCGTCCGCACCGAGCTGAAGAAGGTCGTGTGGCCCACCAGAAAAGAACTCCAGCGCTATACCATCGTCGTACTGCTGGTATGCGCCTTCTTCGCGTTATTCTTCTGG
This sequence comes from Clostridia bacterium, assembly GCA_024682015.1. Classification (GTDB taxonomy): domain Bacteria; phylum Bacillota; class Clostridia; order Peptostreptococcales; family Anaerovoracaceae; genus RUG11894. The sequence goes on along the minus strand of JAIKZT010000106.1, from coordinate 16,676 downwards.
CTTCTGGATACGGGCTTCCTCGCTCTTTTGGAGAAGGTCCTGAAGATCACGATGTAGGAGACCCCCGATGGCCGAAGAGAAAGTACTCGATCAGGAACTGGAGACCAAGGCCGCTTCCCGGTTCACCGATGAGCGCGACGAGATCCCCGCGGGATTTCTGCGCCGCAGCAAGGAACCGAAGTGGTACGTGGTGCACACCTATTCCGGTCACGAGAACAAGGTAAAGGTAAATCTGGAAAAGCTCGTTGAAAACAGAGGCATGCAGGACCTGGTGCTTCAGGTTATCGTGCCCACGGAGACCGTCTACGACCGCGATTCGGGCAAGAGCAAGGAACGCAAGGTCTTCCCCGGCTACGTCATCGTCAAGATGATCGTCACGAACGAGTCCTGGTATCTCGTGCGCAACACGCAGGGCGTTACCGGTTTCGTAGGCCAGGGCTCCGAGCCCATCCCCCTCACCGACGAGGAAGTGCGCCGCCTTGGCATCGAGAAGACCGTCATCGTCATGGACATCCAGCCCGGCGATTCCGTCAAGGTCATCACCGGCCCGTTCAAGGGCTTCGTCGCCAGCGTGGAAGAGGTCAACGCCGACAAGCAGACCATCAAGGCGAAGGTCGACATGTTCGGCAGATCCACCCCCGTCGAACTGGAATACGACCAGGTAGACAAACTGTAAGGACCGCGCCGGGAGAGTCCGGCGGTTCCTCATACAATAACGGGGTCAGCCCCGTGGAAAGGAGAATAGTATGGCAAAGAAAGTTACAGGCTTTGTAAAACTGCAGATCCCCGCAGGCGCCGCTAATCCGGCCCCCCCTGTCGGCCCGGCTCTCGGTCAGCATGGCGTGAACATCATGGACTTCTGCAAGCAGTTCAACGCGAGAACGCAGGACCAGCAGGGCATGATCATCCCCGTCGTCATCACCGTTTACGCGGACAGATCGTTCACCTTCATCACGAAGACCCCGCCCGCAGCCGTTCTGATCAAGAAGGCTGCCGGTCTCAGCAAGGCCTCCGGAGAGCCCAACAAGAAGAAGGTCGGTTCCATTACCACCGCCCAGGCTCAGGAGATCGCGAAGACCAAGATGCCCGACCTGAACGCCGCCAGCGTCGAGAGCGCCACTGAGATGATCAAGGGCACGGCTCGCAGCATGGGAATCTTAGTACAGGATTAGTTGATGGGAGGTTCACGGAAAGAGTGGACCGCTAGTACCACAAGGAGGATTTACAAATGCCTAAAAGAGGTAAAAAGTATCAGGACGCTGTCAAGCTTTACGACAAGACGGCTCAGTACGATATCGACGAAGCGTTCGATATCCTGGCCAAGCTCCCGACAGCAAAGTTTGACGAGACGGTTGAAGCTCACTTCAGACTGGGCGTAGACGGCCGCCATGCAGACCAGCAGGTCCGCGGCGCCATCGTTCTGCCCAACGGAACAGGCAAGACCAAGAGAGTGCTCGTCTTCGCAAAGGGCGATAAGGCTCACGAAGCGGAAGCGGCTGGCGCCGATTTCGTCGGAGCAGAAGAACTCGCCGACAAGATCCGCACCGAGAACTGGTTCGACTTCGACGTAGTCGTCGCGACCCCCGACATGATGGGCGTCGTCGGCCGTCTGGGTAAGCTGCTTGGCCCCAAGGGCCTCATGCCCAGCCCCAAGTCCGGCACCGTTACGATGAACGTCTCCCAGGCTCTCACCGAGATCAAAGCCGGTAAAGTCGAGTATCGTCTGGACAAGCAGAACATTATCCACACCCCGATCGGCAAGGCTTCCTTCGGACCCGAAAAGCTCAAGGCGAACTATCAGGCCCTTCTGGAAGCAGTCATCAAGGCCAAGCCGGCCGCAGCCAAGGGACAGTACATCAAGTCCGCCGCCATCGCCACGTCGATGGGCCCGGGCATCAAGCTGAACCCCGCCAAGCTGGGCTAGCAGGCAGTGCGAAAGGCCGAATCGCAACGCAAAACAGAATACAATAGCTGTAGACAGCAGGTGCGCGAAAGCGCTTAATATCCAGCCGAGGTTACGATTCATAAACAAGCCTTTTCAGTCTGCAGACACCGAAAAGGCTTTCTCTTTGAGAGAAAAGCCGGAAAGGAGAATAGATGTCAGTAGAAAATCTGAAGATCAAAGCTGCTGTTATCGACGAGATCAAGGAAAAGCTTGAAAAGGCCCAGTCCGCCGTGGTCATCGACTACATCGGTACCACCGTTGAACAGGCCAACAAGATGAGAAAGGATCTCCGCGAAGCAGGCGTAGATTACACCGTATACAAGAACACGCTCATGGCGAAGGCCGTGGAAGGCACGAAGTTTGAAGAGCTGAAGAACGTCTTCAACGGACCCTCCGCTCTCGCCATCAGCTTCGACGATGCGACCGCTCCCGCCAGAGTCCTCTCCAAGTCCATCAAGGACTTCGGTAAGATGGAATTCAAGGCTGGCGTCGTGGAAGGCACCTACTACGACGCGAAGGGCATCGAAGCCATCGCCACCATTCCCTCCAGAGACGAACTCATTGCGAAGTTCATGGGAAGCATTCAGAGCCCCGTCGGCAAGCTGGTCCGGACATTCCAGGCCATCGCGGACGCAAAGGCCGAATAATCGCCGTTTAAAGCGAACATCATAACAGAGCCTTTGCGCTCACATTCGAAAAGTAGAATTGAATAAGGAGAAATAAAATGACTAAGGAACAGATTATTGAAGCCATCAAAGCGATGACAGTTCTGGAACTCAACGAGCTGGTCAAGGCTTGCGAAGAAGAGTTCGGCGTTTCCGCAGCAGCTCCCGTAGCCGTTGCCGGCGCAGCCGCCGCTCCCGCTGAAGAAGAGAAGGACGAATTCGACGTGGTCCTCGAAGCGATCGGCTCCGAGAAGATCAAGGTCATCAAGGTCGTCCGCGAGATCACCGGCCTGGGCCTGAAGGAAGCCAAGGACCTGGTAGACAACGCTCCCAAGACCCTCAAGGAAGCTGCCTCCAAGGCCGAAGCTGGCGAGATCAAGGCCAAGCTGGAAGAAGTCGGCGCTACCGTCGTTCTGAAGTAAGGCTGACCGTTCAATTGAACAAAAAGGGTTGTCCACACCGGGCATCCCTTTTGCCCGTCTTTTTGGCGGGGTCAAAAAGCGGGGAATTTCCCGCGGCGAGCAGATTCTGCTTGACTGCTTGCACAATGCGCGATATTATAGTATATTGCCACGCATAGTTTTCGAAACACGGAGACCCATATGCGGGAATTTTCCGTGTTCAGGAAAAAGTCCGACCTTTTTCTAAATTTAACATATATTTAAGGAGGGAACCTAAATGCCCCACGCCCAACAATTCGGCAGAAAGCAGCGCATGAGCTTCTCCAAGATCGAAACGGTCCTGCCAATGCCCAACCTCATCCAGATTCAGAAGGATTCCTACGACTGGTTCATCAAGGAAGGCCTCGCTGAAGTCTTTGAGGACATATCCCCGATCCGGGATTATGCGGACAATCTGGCGCTGGAATTCGTCGATCATTACATCTCCGACGAGACGAAATACGATCAGGAGGAGTGTAAGGAGAGAGACGCTACCTATGCCGCACCCCTGAAGGTTAAGGTACGCCTCATCAACCAGGAGACTGGCGAGGTCAAGGAGCAGGAAGTCTTCATGGGCGATTTCCCCATCATGACGGAAAAGGGAACGTTCATCTACAACGGCGCGGAACGCGTTGTCGTTACGCAGCTCGTGCGTTCTCCCGGACCGTACTACGAAGTCGCCGTGGACAAGTCCAATAACAAGCTTTTCTCCACCACCATCATCCCGAACAGAGGAGCCTGGCTCGAATACGAGACCGATTCCAACGAGATCATCTCCGTGCGCGTAGACCGCACGAGAAAGCAGCCGATCACGGAGATCCTGCGCGCGCTCGCGTACGAATCCGTGGAAGCGAAGGTCGAGTCCGAACGGCGCAAGAACCCGGGCATCAGCGAGGAGGATCTGCACAAGAAGATCCGCCGCTACGGTGAATTCTGCACGGACATCGCCGCCAGCCTCCGCGAAGGAACCAACGAAGAGATCTACGCCATCTTCGGCGAGGACGACAGACTGGTCAAGTCCGTCGCCAAGGACCCCACGCACAACTACGAAGAGGGTCTGAAGGAGATCTACCGCAAGCTGAGGCCGGGCGAACCTGCCACGTTCGACAGCGCCTACGAGCTCATCGAAGCCCTGTTCTTCGATGCGAAGCGGTACGATCTCGCGAAGGTCGGCCGTTATAAATACAACAAGAAGCTGGGACTGCGCAACCGCATCGCCGGCTGCGTGCTCATGGAGGACGTCGTCAACCCCGAGACGGGCGAGATCGTGTTCGAAAAGGGCAAGCGCCTGACCCGCGCGGAAGCGAAGATCGTGCAGAACGCCGGTCCCGAGTACGTCTGGGTCGAGAGCAAGGTCACGGAAGGCAAGGCCGTCAAGGTCATCGGCAACAACTTCGTCGAGCTCTCCGGTTACGTCAGCTTTGACCCGGCGGCCTACCGCCTGCCCAAGCGCGTGTTCTACCCCGCGCTGAAGGCCGTTCTGGCGGACTACGAGGAGAACCACAAGCCCTCCGGCAAGGTCAAGAAGGCCGACGCCGAAAAGGCGCTGGCGGACTTCCTCTACAGCAACAGAAACGTGCTGTCCCCCAAGCACATCATCCTGGACGACATCATCGCGTCCGTGTCCTACCTGCTCGGCCTGCCCGACGGCATCGGCACGACGGATGACATCGACCATCTGGGCAACAGAAGACTGCGCTCCGTGGGCGAGCTGCTGCAGAATCAGTTCCGCATCGGCCTCGCGCGCATGGAGAGAGTCGTCAAGGAGAGGATGACCATTCAGGACATCGAGGCGACCACGCCCCAGGCCCTGATGAACATCCGCCCGGTCACGGCGGCCATCAAGGAGTTCTTCGGTTCATCGCAGCTGTCTCAGTTCATGGACCAGACGAACCCGCTGGCGGAGCTCACGCACAAGAGAAGGCTGTCCGCCCTCGGCCCCGGCGGCCTGTCCCGCGACAGAGCCGGATTCGAGGTCCGCGACGTGCACCACTCCCACTACGGGCGCATGTGCCCCATCGAGACGCCGGAAGGTCCGAACATCGGCCTCATCGGCTCCCTCACGACGTACGGGGTCATCAACCAGTACGGCTTCATCGAGACGCCGTACCGCAGAGTCGATAAGAAGACCGGCATCGTCACGTCCGACATCCAGTACCTGGCTGCGGACGAGGAAGAGCCGCTCATCATCGCGCAGGCGAACGAGCCCCTCGACGAGGACGGCCGCTTCGTCAACCAGAAGGTCCTCGCCAGAGGCGATCTGGGCGAGATCGACCTGTACGACCGCGACGACGTGGACTGCATGGACGTTTCCCCGCGCCAGGTGGTATCCATCGCGACCGCGATGATCCCCTTCCTCGAGAACGACGACGCGAACCGCGCCCTGATGGGCTCGAACATGCAGCGCCAGGCAGTGCCCCTGCTCGTGGCCGACGCGCCCGTCGTTGCGACCGGCGTGGAATACCGCGCGGCCTGCGACTCCGGCGTCGTGGTGCTCGCGAAGAACACCGGTACCGTCAGCTACGTGGACGCCACCCGCATCGTCATCGAGAGAGAAGACGGTATGGGCAAGGATACGTACAAGCTGCTGAAGTACAAGAGATCCAACCAGGGCACCTGCATCAACCAGAAGCCCATCGTCTCCCACGGCGAGCGCATCGAAGCAGGCGAAGTCATCGCGGACGGTCCTTCCACCGATCAGGGCGAGATCGCTCTGGGAAGAAACCTCCTCATCGGCTTCATGACCTGGGAAGGCTATAACTACGAGGACGCAGTCATCCTCAACGAAAGACTGCTCATGGACGACGTTCTTACGTCCATCCACATCGAAGAATACGAATCCGAGGCCAGAGATACGAAGCTCGGCCCCGAAGAGATCACGAGAGACATCCCCAACGTGGGCGAAGACGCGCTGAAGGATCTGGACGAAGAAGGCATCGTGCGCATCGGCGCCGAGGTCGACTCCTCCGACATCCTCGTCGGCAAGGTCACCCCGAAGGGCGAGACCGAGCTCACCGCGGAAGAGCGCCTGTTGCGCGCCATCTTCGGCGAGAAGGCCAGAGAAGTCCGCGACACCTCGCTGCGCGTGCCGCACGGCGAAACGGGCATCGTGGTCGACGTCAAGGTGTTCTCCAGAGAGAACGGCGACGACCTGTCCCCGGGCGTCAACAAGCTCGTCCGCTGCTACATCGCGACCAAGAGAAAGATCCAGGTCGGCGACAAGATGGCGGGCCGCCACGGCAACAAGGGCGTCATCTCCAGAGTGCTTCCGCAGGAAGACATGCCGTTCACCGAGGACGGCACGCCGCTGCAGGTCATGCTGAACCCGCTGGGCGTTCCTTCCCGCATGAACATCGGCCAGGTTCTGGAGGTCCACCTCGGTCTGGCCGCGAAGGCCAAGGGCTGGTACATCTCCACGCCCGTCTTCGACGGCGCGCGCGAGAGCGACGTCATCCAGCTGCTCAAGGAGTGCGGCTATCCCGAAACGGGACGGCTGCAGCTGAGAGACGGCCGCACGGGCGACTACTTCGACAGCCCCGTCACCGTTGGCTACATGTACATGCTGAAGCTGCACCACCTCGTAGACGACAAGATCCACGCCCGCAGCACCGGCCCGTACTCCCTGGTCACCCAGCAGCCGCTGGGCGGCAAGGCGCAGTTCGGCGGCCAGCGCTTCGGTGAAATGGAAGTCTGGGCTCTCGAGGCCTACGGCGCGGCGTATACGCTGCAGGAGATCCTCACCGTCAAGTCCGACGACATCGTCGGCCGCGTCAAGACGTACGAGGCCATCGTCAAGGACGAGAACATCCCCGAGCCCGGCATCCCCGAGTCCTTCAAGGTGCTCATCAAGGAGATGCAGTCGCTGGCTCTGGACGTGAAGATCCTCGACGAGAACGGCGAGGAGATCGAGATCCGCGATTCCAGCGACCTGGAAGCCAACACGAACTTCGGCGCGGTCGAGTTCGAGAACGTCCGCAGAGACGACGACTTCTTCATCGGCGACGCGGGGTTCACGCAGACGGATGAAAACGGCGAAGCCATGGAGTACGTCTACGAAGAGAACGAACCGCTGGAAGACGATTTTTCAGGAGAAGACTTTTAAGCAGACCCGATCCCGTATCACTCCGGTGTTGAAAGGAAGCAAAGACCTTGGAATTAAGTAATTTCGAATCATTACAGATAAGCCTTGCATCTACCGACAAGATCAGAAGCTGGTCTCACGGCGAGGTAACGAAGCCCGAAACCATCAACTATCGGACGCTCAAGCCCGAGAAGGACGGCCTGTTCTGCGAACGGATCTTCGGACCGACGAAGGACTGGGAGTGCCACTGCGGAAAGTACAAGCGCATCCGCTACAAGGGCATCGTCTGCGACCGCTGCGGCGTGGAAGTTACGAAGGCAAAAGTCAGAAGAGAACGGATGGGTCACATCGAACTGGCCACGCCCGTATCCCATATCTGGTATTTCAAAGGGATCCCCAGCCGCATCGGCCTGGTCCTGGACGTCTCCCCCAGAAGCCTGGAGAAGGTCCTGTATTTCGCTTCGTACGTGGTCACCGACCCCGGCGACACGAACCTGCAGTACATGGACATCCTCACGGAACAGCAGTACCGCGAGGCCAGGGAAGAACTGGGCGACCGCTTCAAGGCCGGCATGGGCGCGGAAGCCGTCCGCCAGCTGCTGGCGGCCATCGACCTCGATGAGCTCGCCGCGGACCTGCGCGAGAAGCTGAAGGATGCCCAGAGCCAGAAGAGAGTCCGCATCGTCAGAAGGCTGGAAGTCATCGAGGCGCTGCGCGCGTCCGGCAATCGTCCCGAGTGGATGATCATGGAAGTCGTGCCCGTCATCCCGCCCGACATCCGCCCGATGGTGCAGCTGGACGGCGGCAGATTCGCCACGTCCGACCTCAACGACCTGTACAGACGGGTCATCAACAGAAACAACCGACTGAAGAGACTGCTCGAGCTGGGCGCTCCCGACATCATCGTGCGCAACGAAAAGCGCATGCTGCAGGAAGCCGTGGACGCGCTCATCGACAACGGCAGACGCGGCCGCCCCGTCACGGGCCCCGGCAGCAGACCTCTGAAGTCGCTGTCCGACATGCTCAAGGGCAAGCAGGGCCGGTTCCGCCAGAACCTGCTCGGCAAGCGCGTGGACTACTCCGGCCGTTCCGTTATCGTCGTCGGCCCGGACCTGAAGTTCTATCAGTGCGGCCTGCCCAAGAAGATGGCGCTGGAGCTGTTCAAGCCCTTCATCATGAAGGAGCTCGTGCTGCGCGGCCTCGCGCACAACATCAAGAGCGCCAAGAGAATGGTCGAGAAGGTCCGTCCCGAAGTCTGGGACGTGCTGGATGACGTCATCCAGGACCATCCCGTCCTGCTCAACCGCGCCCCGACGCTGCACAGACTGGGCATCCAGGCCTTCGAGCCCGTACTGGTCGAAGGCAAGGCGATCCGGCTGCACCCGCTGGTGTGCACGGCTTACAACGCGGACTTCGACGGCGACCAGATGGCCGTTCACGTGCCTCTGTCCGTAGAAGCGCAGGCGGAAGCCCGCTTCCTGATGATGTCCGTCAACAACATCCTGGCGCCTAAGGACGGCAGCCCCATCACGACGCCGACCCAGGACATGATCCTCGGCTCCTACTACCTCACTCACCCCGGCGTCTGCGCCAAGAGAGGCGAGGACGGCAAGCTCATCGAGCGCATCGACGAGTACAAGGACGAGGAGAAGAACAGGGCGGACGGCTATGAGAGAGTGCCCGAAAAGGGCGACGGCAAGGTCTTCACGGACTACGCCGAGATGCTCATGGCCTACCAGACCGGCAACCTCGCGATCCACGCGAAGGTCAAGGTGCGCATGTATCTCGACGAGAACGATAAGGAAGGCCAGCTGGTCAGCTCGACCGTCGGCCGGTTCATCTTCAACGAGCAGATCCCGCAGGATCTGGGCTTCGTCGACAGAGAGAAGGATCCGTACGCGCTGGAGATCGGTTTCCTCTGCCGCAAGAAGGATCTGACCCGCATCATCGACAAGTGCTTCAGGGCTCACGGCAACACCGAAACGGCCAAGATGCTCGACCACATCAAGAGCACCGGCTTCAAATATTCGACGAAGGCTGCCATCACGATCTCCATCGGAGACATGGTCATGCCCGAGAATAAGCAGCAGATCATCGACGAGGCGCAGGCGAGAGTCGACAAGTACGAATCGTTCTACAGACGCGGCCTCATGAGCAACAACGAGCGCTACGAGAACGTCATCCAGATCTGGCACAACGCCACGGACGCCGTGGCCGACGCCCTGATGGATTCCCTGCCCGCGGACAACAACCTGTTCATCATGGCAGACTCCGGCGCCAGAGGTTCCAAGAACCAGATCCGTCAGATCGGCGGCATGCGCGGTCTGATGGGCAACGCGGCCGGTAAGACGATCGAGATCCCCATCACCGCGAACTTCCGCGAAGGCCTTACGGTCATGGAGTACTTCATCTCCGCCAACGGCGCGAGAAAGGGTCTGGCCGATACCGCTCTGCGTACCGCCGACTCCGGTTACCTCACGAGACGTCTCGTGGACGTTTCGCACAACGTCATCGTCCGCGAAGACGACTGCGGCACCGACGAAGGCATCGAGGTGCGCGCGTTCACGGACGGCAAGGAAGTCATCGAAGCGCTGCGCCTGCGCATCGTAGGCCGCACGGCGCTCGACGACATCGTTGACCCTCACACCGGCGAAGTCATCGTCGAAGGCGGCGAGGAGATCAACGAGAAGCAGGCGCAGGCCATCGAGGACGCCGGCATCGAAGCCGTCAAGATCCGCTCGGTCATGACCTGCAAGAGCAAGACCGGCATCTGCGCGGCTTGCTACGGACGCAACCTCGCGACCGGCGGCCACGTGAACATCGGCGAAGCGGTCGGCATCATCGCGGCGCAGTCCATCGGTGAACCCGGTACGCAGCTGACGATGAGAACGTTCCACACCGGCGGTGTTTCCGTCGCGGGCAACGACATCACCCAGGGTCTTCCGAGAGTCGAAGAACTTTTCGAGGCCCGCAAGCCCAAGGGTATCGCGGAGATCTGCGAAGCGGACGGCACGGTCGTCTCCATCGAGACGCGTCCCGACAACAAGACGGAAGTCCGCGTGCGCGGCGAAGAGGAGAGGGTGTACGTCATCCCCTACGGCGCGCGCCTGAAGGTATCCGTGGACAGCCAGGTCAAGGCCGGCGAAGGCCTCACGCAGGGCCCGCTCAACCCGCACGACATCATGCGCCTCAACGGCGTTGAAGGCGTTTACCAGTACCTCCTGAAGGAAGTTCAGAGAGTGTACAAGCAGCAAGGTGTAGACATCAACGACAAGCACATCGAAGTCATCGTGTCCCAGATGCTGTCCAAGTACCGCATCGACGACGCGGGCGATACGCACCTGCTGCCCGGCGCGCTGTACAACCTCTTCGAGATCGAGGAGGAGAACGGACAGCTGGAAGAGGGTCAGGAACCCGCTCAGTACAAGAGAGAACTGCTGGGCATCACGAAGGCGTCTCTGGCCACGAACTCCTTCCTGTCCGCCGCGTCCTTCCAGGAGACGACGAGAGTCCTCACCGACGCTGCCATCAAGGGCAAGCGCGACAGGCTGCTCGGCCTCAAGGAGAACGTCATCATCGGCAAGCTCATCCCTGCCGGTACGGGCATGAAGCAGTACAAGAACATCAGTATTGATTACGGCGTCAATACCGAATACATGGAGTCCTTCAACACGAAGGAAGTTGCCGCGGCTTACACGGAGGACGATCTGGCCGACATCGACGATGAAGACGACGATTTCGACGAAGAGGGTCTGCTCCCCGAAGATGAATTAGAGCCTGAAACGGAGGAAACCGAGGACGAGGTCCTCGAGGAAGTTGTCGAAGAAAGCGAAGAATAGCGAAAATCCTTTGACACAGACCGTTTCCTTATGGTACACTAATTCTGTTGTGCTGTTGTATTCTGCCTGCGCAAAAGCGCGGGCAGCAAGCATACAAAATCTTGAAGAAAGGAGAAATTGAATGCCAACCATTAACCAACTCGTAAGAGAAGGCCGGACTATGTCCGAAAAGAAGTCCAACTCCCCGGCGCTGCTCAGAGGCATGAACAGCATCAAGCGCGTTCCGACCGACACGAAGTCGCCGCAGAAGAGAGGCGTTTGCACTTCCGTTAAGACAGTCACTCCGAAGAAGCCGAACTCCGCGCTCAGAAAGGTTGCCCGTGTCCGTCTCACCAACGGTCTTGAAGTCACCGCGTACATCCCCGGTGAAGGCCACAATCTGCAGGAGCACAGCGTCGTCCTCATCAGAGGCGGCAGAGTCAAGGATCTTCCCGGTGTCCGCTACCACATCGTAAGAGGCAAGCTGGATACCGCCGGCGTCGCCAACAGAGGCCAGGCCCGTTCCAAGTACGGCGCCAAGAGGCCCAAGGCCAAGAAAAAGTAAGGATCCTTACCGGCAATCGAAGTTATAACTGTTTATATCGGGTAAATAGAGTGCCCTTATCGTATAGATAATGGCACCGCGCGGCTGGCGGGGTCACCCCCAAACGGCTGCGAGTACCGATGATTTGCGCATCATACGCAAGGAGGAAAGTGAAGTGCCAAGACGTGGAAACGTCCCCAAGAGGGAAGTGCTTCCCGATCCTGTCTACGGCAGTGTTGTTGTGGCGAAGCTCATCAACAGCATCATGCTCGACGGCAAGAAGGGTGTAGCACAGAAGATCGTCTACGATGCTTTTGAGACCATCAAGGCCAAGACGGGCGAAGATCCCATGGAAGTCTTCAACAAGGCCATGAGCAACATCATGCCCCAGGTCGAAGTCAAAGCGAGAAGAATCGGTGGTGCGAACTACCAGGTCCCCATCGAAGTCAGACCGGAAAGAAGACAGACCCTGGGTCTGAGATGGCTCACGAAGTATACGAGAGCCAGAGGCGAGCGGACGATGTCCCAGCGCCTCGCCAATGAGCTGATGGATGCCGCCAACGGACTCGGCGGTTCCGTCAAGAAGAAAGACGACACGCACAAGATGGCTGAAGCCAACAGAGCATTCGCGCACTACAGATTCTAGTTCTGCGAAGCAACTGGTGAGGCTGTCAGGTAACGAGCAGAAAGGAGGAGAACATGCCCAGACAATTTTCGCTGGAAAACACGCGTAATATCGGCATCATGGCTCACATCGACGCCGGTAAGACGACGACCACCGAGCGCATACTGTTCTATACTGGCAAGACCCATAAAATGGGCGAAACCCACGAAGGCGCAGCCGTAATGGACTATATGGTCCAGGAGCAGGAAAGAGGCATTACGATCACTTCTGCTGCTACGACCGCTCAGTGGAAAAACACAAGAATCAACATTATCGACACACCGGGCCACGTCGACTTCACGGTCGAGGTGGAGCGGTCCCTGCGCGTGCTCGACGGCGCTGTAACAGTCCTGTGCGCCAAGGGAGGCGTTGAACCTCAGTCCGAGACCGTCTGGCGGCAGGCGGAGAAGTACGGGGTGCCCAGGATGATCTTCGTCAACAAGATGGACATCACGGGCGCGGACTTCTACCACGTGCTGGACATGATCCGCGACAGGCTGAAGGCCAATGCCGTGGCAGTGCAGCTGCCCATCGGTGTGGAGAGCACGTTCCGGGGCATCATCGACCTGATCAAGATGAAAGCGGAGATCTACGAAGACGATCTCGGCACCGTCATCGAAGAGCAGGACATCCCCGCGGACATGGCAGACCTCGCGGATGAGTATCGGCAGAAGATGCTGGAATCCGTAGCGGAGTGCGACGAAGAGCTCATGATGAAGTACCTGGAGGGCGAAGAGCTCACCACGGAAGAGATCAAGCGCACCATCCGCCAGCAGACCATCGCCAACAAGATGGTTCCCGTGCTGTGCGGGTCAGCCTACAAGAACAAGGGTGTTCAACTGATGCTGGACGCCGTGGTGGACTACATGCCTTCCCCGCTGGACATCCCGCCCATCAAGGGCGTCATTCCCAGACTGGAAAAGGAAGCGGAGCGTCCCGCGGACGACAAGGGACCGTTCTCCGCGCTCGCGTTCAAGATCGTGGCAGATCCCTACGTCGGCAAGCTGGCGTTCTTCAGGGTCTACTCTGGCACGCTGGCGAGCGGCTCCTACGTGTATAACTCCACCAAGGGGAAGAAGGAACGCATCGGCCGCATTCTGCAGATGCACGCCAACCACAGGGAAGACATCGAAATGGTCTATTCCGGCGATATCGCCGCTGCCGTGGGCTTAAAGGACACGACGACCGGCGACACCCTGTGCGACGAGAAACACCCCATCATTCTGGAATCCATGGAATTCCCCGATCCCGTCATCCAGATTGCCATCGAGCCCAAGACGAAGGCCGGCCAGGAGAAGATGGGCATCGCCCTCGCGAAACTCGCGGAGGAAGATCCCACCTTCAAGACCTACACCGACCCCGATACGGGTCAGACGATCATCGCGGGCATGGGCGAGCTCCATCTGGAGATCATCGTCGACAGACTGCTCCGTGAGTTCAAGGTAGAGGCCAACGTGGGCAAGCCCCAGGTCTCCTACAAGGAAACCATCACGAAGGAAGCCATCGTCGACAACAAGTACGCCAAGCAGTCCGGCGGGCACGGCCAGTACGGCCATGTCAAGATCCGTCTGTATCCGCGGCAGCCCGGCGAGGGCTACGAATTCGTCAACAAGATCGTGGGCGGCGCGATTCCCAAGGAATTCATCCCCAAGATCGACGAAGGCATCCGCGAAGCGATGGAGACCGGCCCGCTGGCGGGCTACCAGGTGGTAGACGTCGGATGCGAGCTGTTCGACGGTTCCTATCACGAAGTGGACTCTTCGGAAATGGCGTTCAAGATCGCCGCTTCCATGGCCTTCCGCGAAGCCGCGGCCAAGGGTTCTCCGATCCTGCTGGAACCCATCTTCAAGGTGGAAGTTACGGCGCCGGAGGAATACATGGGCGACGTCATCGGCGACATCAGTTCCAGAAGAGGCCGGATCGAGGGAACGGACATCCGCAACGGCGCGGCCACCGTGGATGCCATGGTACCCCTCTCCGAAATGTTCGGCTATGCCACCGATCTGCGGTCCAAGACCCAGGGAAGAGGCACGTACGTCATGCAGATGGATCATTTCGAGAAGCTGCCCGACAACCTGCTGGACAAGATCAACAAGTAACCAAAATTGCAATTTTATAAACCAAATCACGTGAAAAGGAGAAGTTAAAATGGCAAAAGAGAAATTCGAAAGAACTAAGCCGCATGTTAACATCGGAACCATCGGTCACGTCGACCACGGCAAGACCACTCTGACCGCCGCCATTACCAAGGTTCTGGCCACCAGACTGCCTTCCGCGACCAACCAGATCGTCGATTTCGATAACATCGACAAGGCTCCGGAAGAAAGAGAAAGAGGTATCACCATCAATACCGCTCACGTTGAGTACGAGACCAAGGCAAGACACTATGCGCACGTTGACTGCCCGGGTCACGCCGACTACGTGAAGAACATGATCACCGGTGCCGCTCAGATGGACGGCGCCATCCTGGTCGTTGCCGCTACCGATGGTCCGATGCCCCAGACCAGAGAGCACATCCTGCTGTCCCGTCAGGTAGGCGTTCCCTACATCATCGTCTTCCTGAACAAGTGCGACATGGTCGACGACGAAGAGCTGCTCGACCTCGTCGAAATGGAAGTCCGCGAACTGCTCGACCAGTATGAGTTCCCCGGCGACGACACCCCGATCATCCGTGGTTCCGCGCTGATGGCTCTGCAGGATCCGAACTGCGAATGGGCTGACAGAGTTATGGACCTGCTCGATGCGGTCGACTCCTACATCCCCGATCCCGAGAGACCCACCGACAAGCCGTTCCTGATGCCTGTTGAAGACGTATTCTCCATCACCGGCCGCGGCACCGTTGCTACCGGTCGTGTTGAGAGAGGCGTCATCAAGGTTTCCGACTCCGTCGAAATCGTCGGTCTGAAGGAAGAGAAGAGAACCGTCGTCGTTACCGGCGTCGAAATGTTCCGCAAGCTGCTGGATCAGGGCGTTGCAGGCGACAACATCGGCGTTCTGCTCCGTGGCGTTCAGAGAACCGAAATCGAAAGAGGCCAGGTCCTGGCAGCTGTCGGTTCCGTTCATCCCCACACCAAGTTCAAGAGCGAAGTCTACGTTCTGAAGAAGGAAGAAGGCGGCCGCCACACTCCGTTCTTCAACGGTTACAGACCCCAGTTCTACTTCAGAACAACGGACGTTACCGGCACCATCACCCTGCCCGAAGGCACTGAGATGTGCATGCCTGGCGACAACACCCGCATGGAGATCGAACTGATCACCCCGATCGCCATGGAGCAGGGTCTCCGCTTCGCTATTCGCGAAGGCGGCAGAACCGTCGCTTCCGGCGTTGTTGCGGAGATCATCGAGTAATTTCGAATCTCAGAGCGTTTAACGCAAAATAAAGGAGAGCTCTTCGGAGCTCTCTTTTTTCGTGCAGTGATTAGCAAGGTGGTTACGATGTGCCCGCGGAATCGCCCTGCAGCCCTAGTTCATGATGAAAATAGGGGAGGGTCGAGCAATTGTATCGCAGCCTGAATTCATTTACATCCAATGTCTTCGCTCCAGAAACATGGTTCGTATATGTGCTGATATAGTTCTGGGCTTCCCGTGCGATTCTTTCGATATTAGAGACCATTTCCACATACTCGTCCTTATCAACAATTGCGGGAGATGCACATATAAACTGCCTGTCCTTGATAATGACTATCTTGCTGTAATCCAATCCGGACTGGTGATTGCGTGAACGCTTGCTTTTTCTAAACTTATATCCGTTTTTGTGGTGCATTTCAGATCGAAATGGTATGCATATAGAGAAATCATAAGCCGATTCTATGACAAGGCAAGTATATGGACGTAAATCTTTTCTCAGTATTTCTGGATACTTTTCTTCGGGATAGGCTTTATAAAATTCGGCTGAGAGTATGCATAAATTAAAATATAATTCCATAAATGTTATAAAAATCCTTTCTTGCCTCTAAAAAAACGGTAGGGCTAAGGTCGCCCTACCGCCTCTTTCATCGCTCGGCCAATTTTTATTTTAACGACGTGTCAGAGCCGTCACACGTCATCATCGCTCGGCCAATTTTTATTTTAACGACGTGTCAAAGCCGTCACACGTCATCTTTTGCGATGGAAGACGGATCGAAATCCACCTTCAACACCATTATACGAAAACGGATGCCAATGTCAAGTGAAATATGGAATAATTTGCAAACTGCGAAAGGCGCCCATTCCGGCGTTGCATCGCACTTTTCAACCTCATTCCAGCTCCTGCTGCAGGTTCAAAAACAGCGGTGAATCGAAAAATTCCACCAGGCTCATATCCAAGCCATCACAGATCTTCTTGATCGTTGCGATCGTCGTGCTATTGTTTCGCCCGCTCACGATGTTGTTCAGCGTGCTTTGCGTGAGCCCGCACAGCATGCTCAGCCTATTGATCGTGATCCCGCGCATCCGGCACAGCTCCAGTATTCTTTCTCGTACTGCGTCTCCCACATTTTTCACTTCCATGCTGATACCATAGCGGATTCCTGTTGATTTG
>JAIKZT010000084.1 GCA_024682015.1 Clostridia bacterium | reverse complement strand
GTGACTTCGTCCTTCATCATGTCGTTCAGTTCGGTGTAGCCGAAACCGGTAGCAGCGTCAGCGATCGGATAGGCGGTGCCAGCGATCGTGTACTTGGTGTGAGCGGCGTTGATCTTGGTGATCGTGCCTTCAACCTGCTTGGTACCAACTTCGATGCGAACGATTTCGCCAGCCTTGTTGGTGTAAACGGTGACGATGTCGTCTTCAGCGATGTCCTTCAGGGCATCTCTGCCGAAGATGGCGAAGGAGGAGAGATCGATCTCTTCGTCTTCGTCTTCAGCGAACTTCTCGCCGCAGAGCTTGTGGTCTTCTTCGATGACTTCCTGAACGTCGTCTTCAACTCTTTCGGTTGCAGCCGGAGTCCAGATCTGAGCGGAGTAGATGGTCTTGGCCTTGGAGCCGCTCATGGCAACAGCCAGCTTCATGTCGCCAGAAGTCGGCATGGTGCTGCCAGCGGTCTCGCCATTGTCGAACAGAACGAAGTCGCCGTCGACGGTAGCCTTGTCGATCTTGTAATCGTCCTTCAGGTCGTCATAGTCGCCTTCGATGAATTCGGACTTGACTTCCTTGATGGCGATGATCTCGTTGTCGTCATTCGCGTAAGCGGTGACGTAAGCGCCGAGATAGGACAGGATGTTGATTTCAGCTTCGGAAGCGATGTCTTCGTCAACGATGAACGCATCGCCAGGAGCGCCGGTCGCCGGATCGTAATCGTTGGCGCCGAGTCTCTTCATCATGGTGTCGGTGTAGTAGCCGTCCTTGTCCTGGTTTGCATGCCATGCGGCGTCCTTATCGACGGCGCCGATGTTGCAGGTCAGGGTCTTGTACAGCAGGTTAGCAACGTCGCCGCGAGGAGCGGAAGCATCGCCAGTCTTTCTGCACAGGTCGAGGATGCCGAGGGAGTTCGCCTTGTTGACGAAAGCGCCGGGCCAGGTGCCGGTGAGGGACTCGAGGGAGTAACCCAGGGAAGCAACCAGCATGGTGATGGCTTCGTCATAGGAAACCTTCTTCTCGGGCTGGAAAGTTCCGTCGGTGTAACCGGCGATGAAGCCCATGGATTCAGCCAGCTTGATGTAGCCGGAAGCCCAGTGCGCACGGGGAACATCGGAGAACTTGGTGTTGGCGGAGCCAGAGACAGGCAGACCGAGAGCATTGACGATCATAGTAGCCATCTGAGCTCTGGTAACACCTTCCTCGGGCTTGAACGTGCCATCGGGGAACCCGCCGACTACGCCCAGGCCGCTCAGAACGGAAACAGCTTCTGCATATTCAGCGGTGTCCTTGACGTCGCTGTACTGAGAAGCGAATACCATGCTGAAGCTTCCAAGGATCATAGCCAGAACGAGTACTAAGGAAAGTACTTTCTTCATTCTTAAACCTCCTTAAGAATTCAGGGTTGGGGAGAAACCTGTTGCCCGCGTTCCCTCTCCCCAACGGAGGGGATGCAGGATCGAAGATTTTGCATGCAACAGACATATGTAACCTTCGACACAATGCATTATACCTGTGCCAAAAAGGTAAGACAAGGGGAGCGGACCCTTTGTAAAAGAACTGTAATAAACTGTGTAAAGAAGCCGTAATATTCGGAAAATATGCGGGTTTGCGGACCTACTCGCCCTTCCGCAGCCGCTCGTAGATGTAGTCCGCATCGGCGTCCCAGGCAGCGCGGATGGTGGCGGCTTTGACAGGATCCCATGAAACCGGTGTGGTGAGCCGCCAGTCGGGCAGGCCGTAATGTTCGCGTATGTACGCGCCGAGCGCGCGGGTGAATTTCGCGCCGCCTTCTGCATTCAGGTGCCCGTCGTCGGCCATATCCGTCAGGAAGTCCATGCCGATCTCCTCGTACTGCCGGTTGTAGTCGACGAACGGTACACCGTATTCCGCGGCGATGGCGGAGGCTTCGTTGAAGCGCAGCTGCTTTTCCGGAGTGGTCACGTACGGCGTGACCACGACCAGCAGCGGGATATCCTCGCGGACGCAGAGCGCCAGGATCTTGCGATAGTACTCCTCCGTGCGCTCCTGCAGGCGCTCCCTGCCATCGACATCCGCCACCTGCGGCGTTTCCTTTTCTTCCGTATGGAACTTCAGCGTCGTGCCCTTCCAGTGCTCGTACATCACCTCGCCCTGGTACGGCAGCACGTCCGCGAACGTAAGGTCGCGGTAGCGGGTGTGATACTGCACGAACGCGGGCAGGAAGGACTTCCAGGTCTCCTCGGGCGCGCTGGCGCGGATGGCTTCGACGCGGGTCTTCGACCACCTCATGCCGTACGTGTTGCGGATGACCATGGAATCGTCGCGGTAGGGCGTGTCGATGTACGTCATGTACCCTTCCAGCACGACGAGGCCGGGCCGCTGCGTCTTAAGAGCTTCCAATAAACAATAGTAGGAATTCCACATGGGCTGCTGGCTGCCGGCGAGCACGTACGAAGGCAGTCCGTACTCCTGCCACAAAACGCCGGTGTTGAACCCGCAGTACGCATGGCTGCTGCCCAGGAAGAGGACCTCCACCGAATCCTCGGGGAGTTCGTAGAACAGCTCCATGTCGTAGATGCCGTCGTCGTTCTTTGGCGCGAGCATATGGTCCAGCGAGAGCAGGACCAGCGCGAGCACGGCCAGGAAGCACAGTATGCGGATGGCGGAAGTAACAGCTTGTTTCATGGTTTCTACTAATATGTACTGCCTTCGGGGTCCTGTCGGCAACTGCTTCGCAACCCCTCTGCCTTCGGCATCTCCCCTAGCAGGGGAGTTACCTACATGCCCTGCGATGCTCGCCTCGGACGGGGTCGCCTCGGACTGCGCTTCTCGGCATGAGCCTCTTTGCCGCCACCCCTGCGGCACTATATTACTTGGTTATTAAAATTGGAAGTATATAAATGCCTTCGGGTCGAACGTCGGCCCGTATTCGCCGAACACGAAGATGCCCGCGATGAGTGCGATCAGCACGGCCCATTCGGTGGAGAGCCTGCGGCCGAGCAGAAATTCGTCCGGCATTTCGCCCCTTCTTTTACGGATGAGGTCAAAGGCCAGCAGCGCGAGGCACGCGGCCCCCAGAACAGCGAACTCGATGCCGTCCAGTCCGAGGACGGCCTGCGTTCCCTCCAGGGGCGCTGCGGCCGGCCCTCCCAAAGCAAGGCGCTTCAGAAAGGCGAAGGCCGAGGCGATGTTTGGCGCGCGGAAGAAGATCCAGGCGAAGTTGACGAAGGCCAGCGTAAGGCCCCAGCGGACAAACTTCAGCGCGCCGCGGGCAAGGGACGCGAAGGCTTTGCCCTTCGCACCGGTTGCGTCCACGTCCGGGGATGCGGGTGCTTTTCTGCGTGTCAGCGCATTTTCCACGAGTTGCCCCGCGCCGTGGATGCCGCCCCAGAGCACGAACGACCAGTCCGCCCCGTGCCACAGGCCCGAGACGAGGAACGTGATGAGGAGGTTCACCCCGCGGCGAAGCCTTCCCTTGCGGTTGCCGCCCAGCGGAATGTAAAGATAGTCGCGGAACCACGTGGACAGCGAAATGTGCCAGCTCGCCCAGAATTCGCGGATGCTGCAGGCGAGGTAAGGCGCGCGGAAGTTCTCCATCAGACGGAAGCCGAGGATGCGGGCGGCGCCGATCGCGATCATGGAGTAGCCGCCGAAGTCGCAGTAGATCTGCAGCGTGAACAGCAGGCTCGCCAGCAGCAGCGCCTTGCGGCCGAACGCGTCCGGCTGCGCCCAAACGTTGTCCACGAGGATGGCGGCACGGTCGGAGATGACCATCTTCAGGAAGAAGCCCCACACCATCAGGATGGCCCCTTCCGTGACTCTGCGCGCGTTCCAGAGGCGCAGGTCTTCGATGCTCCTCACCTGCGGCAGCAGGTTTTTCGAACGCTCGATGGGTCCCGCCACGAGCTGCGGGAAGAACGACACGAACAGCGCGTAGCGGATGAGGCTGCGCTCTGGCGCCACGTCGCCGCGGTAGACGTCGAGAAGGTAGCCCAGCGCCTGGAACGTGTAGAACGAAATGCCCACGGGCAGCAGGAAGTGCAGCGTGCGGGAAGAGCCGATGGTGGCCAGAAACATGTTGCCGTACTTGAAGACGCCGAGGATGGCGAGGTTGAACAGCAGGCAGGCGGCCAGGACGATCCTGTCGCGGACGGTGCGCTGCGGCCTCAGCGTGACCCCCAGAGCCTCCGGCGTCTCAATGACGCCCCTGCCCAGCGCCAGCCCGGCGCCGTAGGTCGCCAGCGTGCTCGCCGCCAGCAGCAGCGCGTACCTGGGGCTCCAGCTCATGTAGAAGCAGTAGCTGCAGACGAGCAGCCACAGCGCGCGCAGTTTCCTCGGCACGATAAAATACACCGCGCAGGCGATGGGGAAGAAGACCGCGAATTGTAGCGAGTTGAACTGCATGAACTGTACCAGATCCGTCTGTATGCGGGCATCAGGGCGCAGGGGGGCCCGTTCAGGATGCCTGTCCGCGCCTGCTTTGGGTTAATTTCGGGCCGCTCTGCCTGAAAAGCGCGCGCAGATCCAGGCCGCCAGGATGCCGGCCGCGGCGAAGACGCAGGGAATGAGCAGCGCCAGCGCCGGGGCGGAATAGCGCGCCACGAGCAATCCGAAGGCCGGAGGGATCGTCAGGAAGCAGAAGGCGAGCAGGATCCCGACTTTTTGTCCGCGGGAAGGGCGCCGCGAGAGCAGCAGCAGGAGCAGGCCGCACAGGGCCGCCCACCAGGCCTTGCCCCAGGTGTCAAAGAACAGGGCCTTATAGCGCACGGCGGCGTTTTTCAGCACCGTCTTCCAGTTCGCTTCCGCGTATTCCCTCAGGGCTTCGCCGGCCAATTCGTTCTGCTGATAGCGGTCCAGCGAGGCGTCGGAGACGATCTCGTTATACCGCGCGTTGGCGAACTGGGGCACTTTGCCCGAATGGTACCAGTCCGGCCCCGCCTTCTCGTTGTTGGCGAGGTAGATATCGAGGCTGCCGTAATCCTCCATGACGATCCAGTGGCCCGTTTCGCGATGGTTCGCGTCGGCATTGGCCGCGCCAAGCAGCACGGCAAGAGCCAGCACGATCGCGACGGATGCGAGGGTCACCGGATAGGAGCCGTCTTCGCGGCGCCCGAACGTCTTGCGGCCGCGCAAAGCTTTTTCCGCCTCGGCGCCGATGCCCAGGTAATGCTTGACGGCCGGAGCGACAGCTTTGGCAAACAGGACGCAGACGGCGCAGGCGAACAGCCCGCCGCAGGCAGGCCTGAAGAACGTGAGCGCGAGCAGTTCCACGCACAGCGCGCGCAGATCTTTGCCCGCAGCCAGCATCCACAGCGCCAGCGCCAGCAGGAACACCACGTAGTTTTCCGTAAGGATGAACCCCGGATTCGGGTGACGGATGTGCAGGCAGGCCTGTACGTAGGCGATGGGGACGCCGGCTCCGATCGAGGCCGCAAGCGTCCAGCGGAAAGCCATGCTCCGCGCGCCGTCCGCAGGAACAGGCGACTTACCAGCGAGTTCTGCCGGAGTGGGGCGCCTTTCGCGAAGCGCCAGCTCCAGCGCCGCCAGAGCCATGAAGGCCGCGGCCGCCCCGTACACGCAGTACTGAAAGCCCACCAGGAATCCCAGCGAACCTCTTCCGACGGCCAGCAGCACCGTGCACAGAAACGGCAGTCCCGGCGGTACGACGAAGGCTTCGATGGGCCGCGCCGTCTGGATGAAGTGGCCGTTCTGCAGGAAGTTGCGGGCGATGCTCAAATAGAGGTCGCCGTCGTCGGACTGCAGGTAATAGCCGCCAAACGCGTCCAGATTGTGCCGGCTCATGCTCCA
Source organism: Clostridia bacterium (assembly GCA_024682015.1). Lineage (GTDB taxonomy): Bacteria > Bacillota > Clostridia > Peptostreptococcales > Anaerovoracaceae > RUG11894. The sequence goes on along the minus strand of JAIKZT010000084.1, from coordinate 7,794 downwards.
GACCGCGAGGACGAATGCCAGCGCCGCGCAGGTGAGCTTCATGAACTTTTGGTGGTTTTGATTCTGATTCATATCGTATGCGGAACGCCCTTCGACAAGCTCAGGGAGCGCTGGATGCGTGCCTTACAGCTCTTCGACCAGCTTCTTCGTCGCCTTCTTGTAATATTCCACGCCCGGCTGATCGAACGGGTCGACCCCCAGCAGCAGCGCGGAGACGGCCGCCGACAGCTCGAAGAAGTAGATGAGCGCACCGAGGTTTTCCTCGTCCATGCGCTCGACTTTGATGAGGTTCACCGGAACGCCGCCCCCGCTGTGCGCCTCGACGACGCCCGCCTCGGAGCAGCGGTTGACCTCCTCCAGCATCCTCCCCGCGTACGGCGCGCCGGCGCAGTCCGGGATGCGGAAATCTGCCTGGGGCTTTTCCGTCTGGATCATCGTCTCGTAGAACACCTGGCGGCCCTGCTGAAGGAACTGGCCGATGGAGTGCAGATCCCGCGAGAAGCACAGGCAGGCCGGGTAGACGCCCTTGCCTTCCTTGCCTTCGCTTTCGCCGAACAGCTGTTTCAGCCATTCGCCGAAGTAGCGCAGGTTCGTGCTGAAGTACGTGAACACCTCTACCGCCTTGCCCGCTTCCTGCAGAGCGATGCGCACGGCAGCGTAGGCCGCGATGCCCTCCATGGACAGGCCGGCCGCGCCTTTCAGCAGGCGTTCGATGTCGATGCCGGCCACCGCGATGGGCAGCAGGCCGACGACGCTCAGCACGGAATAGCGCCCGCCGATGTCCTCGGGCACGGCATAGCTGCGGAAGCCGTACGTTTCTATGTCGCGGCGCAGCGGACTGTCCTGTGCGCCGGTCACCACGTAGATGCGCTCCTTCGCCCGCTGTTCGCCGTACTTGTTGAACATCTCTTCCTTTAGAATGGAGTACGCCAGCAGCGGTTCGAGCGTCGAACCGGACTTCGAGATGACGCACAGGCACGTCGACTGCTCGCGCATGGCTTCGATGACCTTTTCGAGGTGCGCGCCCGTCATGTTGTAGCCGGCGAACATCACGTGAGGCCGCCCGGGCCGGTTTCCGTTGAGCGCGTCGATCACGGCGCGGGCGCCGAGGTATGAACCGCCCACGCCCACGACGATGAACAGCGTGCATTTGCGGGCGATGCGGTCCGCTTCCTCCTGTATGGACAGAAGCAGCGGGCCCGGGAAGGCGGACGGCAGGCTGACCCAGCCGGTGTTCGGCAGGGTCCCTTCGCGCAGCGTTTGCAGCGCCTTTTCCGCGCGCGCAAGCGCGCCGCCTTCGGGCGTGATCTTCGAATGGCTCAGGTCGATATGCATGGAAATCTCCTCGCTTGTTCTGATGCTAACAATATATTTTACCATATTACGCCGCTCAATGGTAAAACAATCGCGGCAGAGGCGCGTAACCCCTTTTCTTGTGGTATAATGAGCACAGTACAAGGAGGTACACCCATGCTTTATGACGAACAGAACAGACCCTATATCCCCTGGCAGCTGATCCACGATTTCATGAAGGACGCCTTCATCGCCTACGGTGTGCCCGCGGACGACGCGGAAGTCTGCACGGACGTGCTGATGGAATCCGACCGCAGAGGCATTGAAAGCCATGGCTGCAACCGGTTCAAACCCATATACATCGACCGCATCGAGGCAGGCATTTTAAATCCGGTCACTGAACTGGAGATCGTAAAGGAAACGCCGACCACCGTCGTGATGGATGCGCACGACGGCATGGGCATGGCGGCGAGCCACAAGGCCATGGAGATGGTCATCGAAAAGGCTAAAAAATACGGCATGGCGGGCGCAGCCATCCGCAATTCGTCCCATTACGGCATCGCGGGCTACTGGGTGACCATGGCCACGAAAGCGGGCCTGCTGGGGCTGACCGGCACGAACGCCCGGCCGTCCATCGCGCCCACGTTCGGCGTGGACAACATGCTCGGTACGAACCCGCTGACGTTCGGCTTCCCCACGGACGAAGACTTCCCGTTCGTGCTCGACTGCGCCACGTCCATCGTGCAGCGCGGCAAGATCGAATACTGGGCGCGCAAAGGCCAGGCGACTCCGCCGGGCACCGTCATCGCGCGCGACGGCTCCGTGCTGACGGATTCCGAGGACATTCTGAAGAAGCTCGTGAGCGGCGACGCCGCGCTGGCGCCCCTCGGCGGCGAGGGCGAATCCATGGCGGGTTACAAGGGCTACGGCTATGCGACCGTCGTGGAGATCCTGTCCGCAGCGCTGCAGGGTGGCAGCTTCATGAAGGCCCTGATGGGGTTCGATGAGGAGGGTCATAAACGGCCCTACCACCTCGGCCACTTCTTCTTCGCGGTCGACCCGGAGGCGTTCTGCGGTCTGGAAACCTTCAAGAAGACGACGGGCGACATCCTGCGCACGCTGCGCGCCTCTTCCAAGGCGCCGGGCCAGGAGCGCATCTACACCGCGGGCGAGAAGGAATGGCTCGTCTGGCAGGACCGCAAGGACAAGGGCGTGCCCATGGGCGAAGCGCTGCAGAAGGAATTCATGACGGTCCGCGACAAGAAGAACCTGCCGTACAAGTTCCCCTGGGAATAGAGCCGATATCCATAGCGTTTTTCGGGATGGGTCACATGAAAATGTGGCCCATTCGCATTTTTGGAAAGGCGGGCCACATCTGAACGTCCTGGCATGTGACCCGGCAGACTAAACGTCCGACTGGGTCACACTCCGGTGTGACCCGGACCGAGAATCCGGCAGGCGGGACCCATGCGGAAGGCGCAAGTCCCGGAGCCCTGGCCCGCGCCAAAGCCTGCCCATTGCCCGAAGCGCCGCGGCAACCCGGTTTTGCGGATAGGGGAACTGCAGCCGGTCCCCAAACTTCATGAAACAGCAAAAAGGGAACAAAACCTCGCGTGTTTTGTTCCCTTTTCATAGGAATCGTTCTTTTGGGAACGAAATGTCGTTCCCCGTAAAGATTTGTAGATCAGCATGCCTTTCGGCTAAAAGGCCGCCGAGCCAAGCGTTTCACCTATCAGCTCTTCCAGCCGCTCGGGAGTCGGCGCGAAGAAATAGTGTTTGATCTTCGGCTCCGTGCCCGAGGGACGCACGACGACGCGGCTGCCGTCCGGCAGGTCGCGGATGGACGTCTCGGGGTTCGGCGCTTCGGGATCGGCCGGCACGTCGATCGTACGGCTGAAGACGGGGCCGAAGACCGCGTTCAGGCGAGCGAGTTCTTCGAGGAGGGTCGTTCCCCGCCGGCGGCACCAGTCTGCCGCCCGGCAGATGAGCCGCGCGCCCAGAACGCCGTCCTTGTCGCGCGTGTAGGTGCCGGCCAGCATGCCGTTGCTCTCCTCGAACGCGAAGCCGAAGTCCTCCTGCAGGCGCTCGATCCCGGCGGCGATGTGCTTGAACCCCACAGGGGTCTTCTCGACGCGCATGCCCAGGCTCTCCGCCAGGCGGTCCCCCAGCGGCGTGGACACGAACGAGGAGATGAACGTTTTACCGGTCAGATCCCGGCAGGCCCCCAGATACGAGAGCACGAGCAGGCCCAGGTCGTTTCCGGTCAGCAGCTGCCAGCTGCCGTCCTTCGCGCGGGCCATGGCGCCGACGCGATCGCAGTCGGGGTCGGTCGCGACGAGAAGATCCGGCCCTGCGCCGGCCGCCTCCCGCTCCCGGGCATAGCGGATCGCCAGTTCGTAGACGCTGGCGAACTCGGGGTTCGGCTGCCCGCAGGTCGTAAAGTTTCCGTCGGGCATCTCCTGCTCGGGCACGGTAAAGACCTCGAAACCGTCTTCAGCGAGGACGCGCTGCACGAACATCCGCCCGCTGCCGTTCAGCGGGGAATAGATGACCCTCAGAGGCCGCTGCGGAGATTCCGCCTCACCTGCGGCGATTTCTGCAGTTATGCCGCTCCCGCTTGCCGGTTCTTCAAAGCCGGACGCCTCCTTCATAGCCTGGTAATACGCCTCGTAGACCGCCTTCGGCACATACGCCGGCTTGAATTTCTCCCATTCCACCTTCATGCGTTCGCGCGAGACTTGGGAGATGGCCTGCTGGATCACCGCCGCATCCCCGGGCAGGATCTGCGCGCCATCCGGGCCGTAGACCTTGTAACCGTTGTATTCCTTGGCATTGTGGCTGGCCGTGATCATCACGCCCGCGTCCGCTTTCAGATACCGTACGGCAAACGACAGCGCCGGGACGGGCACGATGTCCGAAAAGGACAGTGCCCGAACGCCGGATGCTTCCAGCGCCTTCGCGGTTTCCAACGCAAATACGTCCGAATCGATGCGCGAATCCCGCGCGATGACGACGAGCCGCTGCCGTATCTTCGCAGCCAGCGCGTCTTCAGGCGTTTTCGCCTGCGCCGACTCCGCGCGCCGCCGCCCTTCGATCCAGGCGGCCACGGCATAGCTGGCACGCTTTATGGTCTGTATGTTTATCTGTCCTTCCGCGGGCCCCATGATGCCGCGAAGCCCTGCGGTTCCAAACTTCAGTTCAGGCATGCTGCCCTCCTTGAGACATGGGGACGGTTCCTTGTCCCACAGAAATGAATAAATCTTACGATGATTTGAAATCATGAGGCACTTCCGGCGAGGATTGCCGTTTTACGCGTTGTTCTTCCCATCGCGTGGGACAAGGAACCGTCCCCATGTTCCAGAGCGTCAGGAGGACGGCGTCTGCCGGTTTGCCCAGTCCTTCAGCATCTGGGGGGTCAGGCCCAGCGTCTCCGCAGCGCCGGCTGCCAGCAGCGCGAAGAACGGGAAGAGCACGATCTGATAGCGGCCCTGCGCTTCGCTCAGGATCAGCAGCAGCGCGTAGCCGTAGAACACGAGCCGCAGGTACATCTCCAGCGGACTGCGCAGGAAGATTGCCAGCAGGCCGCCCAGGGCGATGAGCCCCATCACGCACATGTAATACGCCGCGGACGACTTCGCGATGCCGTCACCCGGATCAAAGTCCACCGTATCCAGCTCCGCCCGCGTGATCTCCCACGTGAGAAGCTCGCCCGGATGCGCGTCGAGCCATGCCGCCTCCTCGTCGTACAGCGCCTTGATCCACAGCGTAATGCCGATGTCCGCCTCCCAGTCCTTCTCCATCTTGTGGCGAATCGTGCCGGCCAGCGCCTCGGGGTGAGCCTCATAATCCTCCCGCAGCAGCGCCCAAAGGCCGTCCATCACCCTGTCATAGTCGTTTCCGTATTGCTCGGCGAGCTCGTAGACCTTCATGCCCTCTTCCTGCGTCCACATGCCCTCGCCCCGGGAATTCAGGCCGATCCACAGGAAGTGCGCCATGGCATTGCGCGCCACGGGCATGCCGAGGTACCCTTCGAGCCAGCGGTAGGCGCCTTCTTTCACGACGGAAGCGCAGCCGAACATCAGGACAATCGCCAGCAGCAGGCACAGCAGCCGTTTTCCCAGCCGGCCAAGTCCGCCGGGGGTCTCCCTGCGGTATTCGATCAGCAGAAATACGAATCCGGCCGCAAAGGATGCGACGACGAACACCGGTGAAAACTGCTTGAAGAGGTCCGCGAGGCCCGCGCACACGCCGGCGCCGGCGGTGAGAACGGCGAGGATCGCCCAATAGGCCGGCGCGGAGAGCTTCTGGACCCAGTTTGCGCCTTCGTTCGGAGCCGCTTTGCGCCGCGCCCCGGCGAACTGCCACGCCAAGATGGCCGCGTAACTGGCGCACAGCATGAAGAACATCGCCAGATGCTCGTTGCTGATGACGCTCGCGTAGTACGAGAACGACGGCCAGAACGTGAGGATCGCGGCCGCCAGCATCGCGGCGCGCTGACGCTTCCAGATGCGCCGCGCGATGAGATAGACGAGCACGACGAGCAGGCCGCCGATCATCAGGTTGAAGTAGACCGCGTTTCTATAGGAAAAATCGTTGCCGAAATGCGTGTCCCAGATCTGCAGGATGCGCGGATAGAACGCCCAGTGCGTAAAGATAGCTTCCTTGGCCTGCTTCACCCCGCGGGCGCTCTCGAGTACCGCCGCAAAGTCGTACTTCATCACCATGTACTTTTCGATGGCATGGAAAGCCCGCCAGCGCATCTGAAACGCCAGGCACCCCCAGACGGCAGCCGCCAGCCAATCCGGCACCTTCGGCAGTTCCTTCGGGATGAGGCACACAAAAACCGCAGCCGCCGCGATGCCCCAGAAGGGCCAGAGGCTGAATCCCTCGTAGCTGGCGGCGCCTTTGGCGCTCATCATCAGGACGAACACCGGCAGCCCCGCGAACAGCAGCGCGAATATGGTGTATAGGGCGATGCCGAATTTTCTCAATTCCGTTTACCCTCTGCGCAGCAGGAGCTGTCCCCCGTGCTGTCTTCCTGCAGGATGTACTGCGGGCGCCCCTTCACTTCGAGATACGTCTTCGCCAGGTACTGCCCCAGGACGCCGATGCACAGCAGCTGGATGCCGCCCAAAAACAGGATGATGCACACCAGCGAAGGCCAGCCTGCGACTGGGTCACCGTGCACGAGGGCGCGGATGAACACGAACAGCAGCCCGATGAAGCTGACCGCGCAGATGCCCAGCCCCGTGTAGCTCGCCACCGCCAGCGGCGCCGTGGAGAACGCCGTGATGCCGTCGATGGAATACAGGAACAGCTTGTGGAACGACCACTTCGTCTGACCCGCCACCCGCTCGCGGTTGACGTATTCCAGCCAGTGGGTGCGGAAACCCACCCAGGAGAAGATGCCCTTGGAGAAACGGTTGTATTCGCTCATGGAGAGGATCGCGTCGACCATGCGGCGGGTCATGAGGCGGAAATCCCTTGCCCCGTCCACGATCTCGGTCCTGGAGATCTTATTGATGAGTTTGTAGAAGCAACGCGCGAAGAAACTGCGGATGGGCGGTTCCCCCTCGCGGGTCGTGCGGCGCGTGCCGACGCAGTCGATGGGCTCGTCCGCGGGAAGGCCTTCCGAGGCCGGATCTTCGATGATCCGCAGCATCGTCGGCAGCATGTCGGGCGGATCCTGCAGGTCCGCGTCCATGACCGCCACGTAGTCGCCCTTCGCGTGCTGAAGGCCGGCGAACATGGCCGCCTCCTTGCCGAAATTGCGCGAAAAGCTCAGGTAGCGGCAGCGGGGATCGCGGGCGGCCAGCGCTCGCATCGTCTTCAGCGTGCCGTCCTTGGAGCCGTCATCCACGAACACGAACTGCGTGTCGGCGCCCATGTCCTTCAGCTGCTCGAGCACGGGCAGCATGGCCTCGTAATACAGGGGCAGCGCTTCCTCTTCGTTGTAGCAGGGAACGATGATGCTGATCAGTTTCATAGTTACATTCCACCTATCATATTCTTGATCCACTTTCCGCTGCGGTAGCGGGCGTAGAGAATGACCGCTTTGATGACGCTTTCCGCCTCGCAGAGCAGCACGAGCAGGTCGATGGGCAGCTTCCATACGAGCGCGCCGAGGAAGGCCAGCGGCACGCGGATGAACCAAACGGTCAGGATCTCGCAAATGGCCGCAAAGCGCGCGTCCCCGCCGCCCCGCATGGTGCCGCACACCTGGAACGCGTTGTGGTTCTGCAGCGGCTGGCAAAGCGCGGTATAGAGCAGGATGCGGTTCGTCCACTTCTGCGCCTGCGGCGTGAGCGCGAACAGGCCCACGAAGGGAGCGCGGCACAGGTACATGAGTGCCGCCATGAACGCGGAGAACGCGAGGCCTGTGCGCAGAAGCTTCGACGCCATCGCCTTCGCGTAGTCGAAGTTGCCCTTGCCGAGCTGCTCGCCCAGCAGCACCAGCGCCGCCGAAGACGTGGCGAAGCACGTCATCAGGAAGAACTCGGA
>JAIKZT010000186.1 GCA_024682015.1 Clostridia bacterium | reverse complement strand
ACGCCGAAGGACTTTTTCCACGTGGGCACCGTTGCCAGGGTCAAACAGATGCTGAAGCTCCCCGGCGACAACATTCGCGTGCTCGTGGACGGCCAGTACCGCGCGAAGGTCGACCGCATCATCCAGGAGGTTCCGTACTTCCTGGCCAGCGTCGTGCGCATCCCCGAACCGCAGGGCAAGCGCACCCCGGCGCAGATCGCGCTCATGCGGACGGCCATCAATCTGTTCCGCGACTATCTCGCCAGCAACCCCAAGATGTCCGCGGACATCATCGGGGGCGTGGAGAGCATCGAGGAACCGGGCCGGCTCGCGGACATCATCGCCTCCAACATGGAGCTGAAGCCGGAGGAGTACCAGAAGGTGCTGGAGACGCTCGACGTCGAGCCGCGCCTGAACGCGGTCATCGAGTTCCTGACGCGGGAGAACGAGATCCTGCAGCTCGAGGACAAGATCGCCGGCAAGGTCAAGACCCAGATGAACAAGTCCCAGCGGGAGTACTATCTGCGGGAGCAGATGCGCGCCATCCAGGAAGAGCTCGGCGACGAGAGCACCGAGGACGAAGCCGCCCAGTGGAAGAAGCAGCTCGAGGAGCTGAACCTCGCGCCCGTCGTCACGAAGAAGGCGCTGCAGGAGATCAGCCGCTTCTCGAAAATGCCCGGCAATGCGCCGGACGCGGCGGTCATCCGCAGCTACATCGAGTGGATCCTCGCGCTGCCCTGGAACAAGACGACCGGCGGAGACATCGACCTCATCAAGGCGCAGAAGATCCTCGACGACGATCATTACGGCCTGGAGAAGGTCAAGGACCGCATCCTGGAATATCTGGCTGTGCAGGTGCTGCTTTCGCGGGAGGACGGGCAGGAGAGCCCGGATGACCCGGCCAAAGACTCTTCTGCGGAGGTTCAGACCCCGCCCCAGCCCAAGCGCGACAAGGGACCTATCCTCTGCCTCGTCGGGCCTCCCGGCGTGGGCAAGACGTCCATCGCCAGATCCATCGCCCGTTCCATCGGACGCGAGTTCGTGCACATGAGCCTCGGCGGCGTGCGCGATGAAGCCGAGATCCGCGGCCACCGCAGGACGTACATCGGAGCCATTCCCGGCAGGGTCATGAGCGCCATCAAGGAGTGCGGCAGCAGCAATCCCGTGTTCCTGTTCGACGAAGTGGACAAGATCGGCAGCGATTTCAGGGGCGATCCGGCCTCCGCGTTGCTCGAGGTGCTCGATCCCGAGCAGAACCGGGAGTTCGTGGATCACTATCTCGAAGTCCCGTTCGATCTGTCGGGCGTGCTGTTCATCACGACGGCGAACACGACGGATACGATCCCCAGGCCTCTTCTCGACCGCATGGAGGTGATCAGCATCTCCGGCTACACGGAAGAGGAAAAATACAACATCGCCAAGAGATATCTCGTGCCCAAGCAGATCCGCAATAACGGCCTGACGGACGACGACATCGCCATCAACAAGGCCGCCATCCACGCGCTCATCAATTCGTATACGCGCGAATCCGGCGTGCGCGGCCTGGAGAAAGAGATCGGCAACCTCTGCCGCAAGGTCGCCCGAAAGATCGTGGAAAACGAGAACGCGGGACAGCCGCGCGAAAAGCAGACGATCACGGCAGCGAACCTGTCCGACTATCTGGGCAAGAAGAAGTTCCACTACGACAAACTGCTCGCCAAGGGCGAAGTGGGCGTGGCGACGGGCCTCGCCTGGACGATCGTGGGCGGCGACACGCTGTTCATCGAAACGGCGGTGCTGCCGGGTTCCGGCAAACTGCAGCTGACGGGCCAGCTCGGCGACGTCATGCAGGAGTCCGCGAAGGCGGGTCTGAGCTACATCCGTTCGCGCGCCAGGCAGCTGAAGATCGACGAGGAGTTCTATAAGGAAAAGGACATCCACATCCACATCCCCGAAGGTGCGACGCCTAAAGACGGACCGTCCGCCGGCGTAACGATGTGCGTGTCGGTCATCTCCGCGCTCACGGGGCACCCCGTGCGCAAGGACGTGGCCATGACGGGCGAGATCACGCTGCGGGGCAAAGTGCTGCCCGTGGGCGGCATCAAGGAGAAGGTGCTGGCAGCTCACCGCATGGGCATCAAGAAGATCCTGCTGCCCGAGGAGAACAAGCCAGACCTCGAAGACCTGCCCGAAGCCGTGCGCGGCGAACTGGAATTCGTGTTCCTGAAGAAGGTGGACGACGCCGTCCGCGAGGCATTCGAATGATCATCAAGGACGTGGAGTTTCTGACCTCCGCCGTCCGCGGGGAGCAGTATCCCCCCTCAGGCGTGCCGGAGATCGCGTTCGCGGGCCGTTCGAACGTGGGCAAGTCGTCTCTCATCAACCTGCTCATGAACCGCCGCAAGCTGGCGAAGGTGTCCCAGAACCCCGGAAAGACGCGGACCATCAACTTCTTTTCGGTCAACAGAGGCGCTTTTCGCATCGTGGATCTGCCCGGGTACGGGTACGCGAAGGTCTCGAAGGCCGAAGCCGAAAAGTGGGGCCCGATGATGGAAGCGTATCTGTCCAGCCGGGAAGACTTGCTGCGGGTCATCCAGCTCGTGGACGTGCGCCACGCGCCGACCGCGCAGGACAGGCAGATGTACGAATACCTGCAGTACTACGGGCTCGACGGGCTCGTAGTCGCGACGAAAGCCGATAAAGTCGGCAGGAACGAGCTGAACAGGAACCTGGCGGTCATCCGCAAAGACTTAAAGCTCGGGCCGGGCGACGTTATCATACCCGTGTCCGCCCTGAACAGGACAGGCGCGGAGGACGTGCTGTCCGCCATGGAAGCCGTCCTGCATTCCAAAGTCCCCAAAGAGAATAAAGAGGAGAATCAGTAACCATGAGCGCCGCAAAGAAGTACGATTTTTCGGAAGTCCTGATCAGCCGCGAACAGCTGCAGACCCGCGTAGAGGAACTGGGCAGGCAGATCAGCGAGGATTACAAGGGGGAGGAACTCTTCCTCATCGGCATTCTGAAGGGGTCCGTGCCCTTTATGGCGGACCTGATGAGGGCCATCAGCCTGGACGTGGAGATGGATTTTATGTCCGTGTCGTCCTATGGCGGCGGCACCACCACCAGCGGCGTCGTGCGCATCCTGAAGGACCTCGACAGCGACATCGCGGGGCGCAACGTGCTCATCGTGGAGGACATCATCGACAGCGGCCTTACGCTGGCGTATCTGAAGGAGTACCTCGCCAAGCGGAATCCAAAGAGCATCAGGATCGTCACCATGCTGAGCAAGCCCGCCCGCAGAAAGGCGGACATCGAGGCGGACTACACCGGTTTCGTCGTTGAGGACCGCTTCATCGTGGGGTATGGCCTCGATATCGATCAGAAATACCGCAATCTGCCTTACATTTCCTGGATCAAGGATTGATCAGGATCGTCCCCCGGGGCCGTTTCGGACTCATCGCTGCCGGTGAGCCTCTTTGAAGCCACCCCGCGGGACTTTTTTATACTACGAAGGATGGGATTATTATGAAGAAACTTGAAAAGTACATCGATCACACCCTGCTGAAGCCGACCGCCGGCATCGCGGACATCCAAAAGCTCTGCGAAGAGGCGAAGGAGCACGGCTTTTACGCGGTCTGCGTCAACAGCCGCTTCGTGCCCGTGGCGAGGGAAGCGCTCGAAGGCAGCGACGTGAAGATCGCTTCCGTCATCGGATTCCCTCTGGGCGCCATGTCCACAGAGGCGAAGGTCTTCGAGACGGAAAACGCCTGTCAGAACGGCGCGGCCGAGATCGACATGGTGCTGGAATACGGCCTCCTGAAGGAAGGTCACAAGCAGGCCGTCTTTGACGACGTCAAGGCTGTCGTGGACGCTGCGGCCAAGTACGGCTCCATCGTCAAGGTCATCCTGGAGACCGGCGCGCTCACCGACGGCGAGATCGTCGACGCCTGCAAACTGTCCGAGGAAGCGGGCGCGGCGTTCGTCAAGACGTCCACCGGCTTCGGTGCGGGCGGGGCGACCGTCCACGCGGTGGAACTCATGCGCGCGTCCGTCGGCCCGAACGTGCAGGTGAAGGCCTCCGGCGGCATCCGTGACCGCGAAACAGCCCTGGCCATGATCAAGGCCGGCGCGGATCGCATCGGCGCTTCCGCGGGCATTGAGATCTGCAAGGCTGCGGAAGGGGAAGACAGCCCTTTTGAGGAAGGCCCGAAGAACATCCTCGTTCTGATGGGCAGTCCCAAGATGAGCGGCAATACCGCGGCGCTGGCGGACGCGTTCTGCCGCGGCGCGGAAGCGGCCGGCCACAAGGTGCATGTGTTCAACGTGGCCAACATGAACATCCACCCCTGCACGGACTGCCGCTACTGCTCCGAGCACGGCGGCGCGTGCGTCTATCAGGACGATATGCAACAGATCCTTTCGCACCTGTATACGGACGACGTGATCGTCTTCGCGACCCCCGTGTACTTCTACGGGTTCACCGCGCAGCTCAAGACGGCGCTCGACCGCATGATCTGCGTCCGCACGTCCGCCATGACGGTCAAGGGCAGCATTCTGCTGTCGCCCTACGGCGATACCGATACGACGGTGCCCGTACCGATGGTGGACATGTACAAGGCGTTCACGGGCTACATCGGGTGGGAGAACCTGGGCGTCGTGACCGCTGAGAATTGCATGGATCCCGGCGACATCCAGGGGCATAAGGCTCTGGTGAAGGCCGAAAGGCTGGGCAGGACCCTGTAGAAAAGGCGTTCTGTCCGCTCTTTAAAAAAAGTTGCAGGAACTTTAAAAAAGTTGTTGACACTGAGCGGGAAGTGCGTATAATAGATTTTGCGCGTCGGCGAGGGGCTCTGAGCCCCACAAAAAAACTTTGAAAAAACTTAAAAAAGTTGTTGACAAAGCGGAAGCAGATGCGTATAATCTTAAATGTTCCGCGTCAAACGGAACGCGAACCTTGAAAACAACATAGTGTAGAATTGAGTCTTATGAGGCATTAAGTTGTCTCAAAAGAATCGAATGAAGTACAGGAATAAGATCTGCACA
>JAIKZT010000081.1 GCA_024682015.1 Clostridia bacterium | reverse complement strand
TCAAACGGCTGTGCGAGGGGCAGGGCGTTCCCTACATGGCCATCGAAACGGATTATTCACAGTCCGACAGCGGCCAGCTGGCCACGAGACTGGAAGCATTTCTGGAAATGTTATAGACAAGGAGTACACCATGAGCATGATCACCGTAGAATGCCGGGGCGAACAGTGCCCCATCCCCGTCGTCAAGACCCTCAAGGCCATCGAAGGCATGAAGGAAGCCGGCACGGTCGAAACCCACGTGGATAACGAGACCGCCGTGCAGAACCTCACCCGCCTGGCGCAGACGAAGGGATTTGCCGTAAAGTCCGAGAAGGTCGGCGAAGGCCACTTCGTCGTTACCATGGACGTGACCGGGGCGGCTGCCCCCGCAGCAGAGGCGCAGGCGTCCTGCATCCCCGACAGAAGGGGCGACACCGTCTATGCCTTCGGCAGCAACTGCATGGGACTGGGCGATGATGCGCTCGGCGCGACCCTCATGAAGGGCTTCATCTACGCGGTTTCCCAGCTCGAGGAACTGCCGAAGACGATGCTGTTCTACAACGGCGGCGCAAAGCTGACGGTCGAGGGCTCCGCATCCCTCGAAGACCTGAAGAGCCTGCAGGCGCAAGGTGTTCAGATCCTCACCTGCGGCACGTGCCTGAACTTCTACGGATTGTCCGACAAACTGGCCGTCGGCGAAGTCACGAACATGTACGCGATCGTGGATACGCTGAACAAGGCGGCTCACGTCGTCAAGCCCTGATATGAGAGCGATCGGCATCGACATCGGCTCCTCCTGCGCCAAAACGGCCGTCACGGACGGGCAGGGGGGCGTCCTCTGGCTGGATCAGATGCCCACCGGATGGAGCAGCCGCGAAGCCGCAGGCGAGGTTCGAAGGCGGCTGCTGGCCGCCGGGTTTGACCCGGACGAAAGCCCGGTCGTCGCGACCGGCTATGGGCGGGTCGTCGTTCCCTTTGCGGACAAAGCCGTTACGGAGATCTCATGCCACGCGAAGGGTGCGCAGAAGCTGTTCGGCAGCGGCGATCTGAACGTCATCGACATCGGCGGGCAGGATACGAAGGTCATCGCCCTGCGCGGCGGAAGCGTTCGGGATTTCCTGATGAACGACAAGTGCTCTGCCGGTACGGGGCGGTTTCTGGAGGTCATGGCGAACACGCTCGGCATGGATTCCCCGTCCATGATCGCGCTGGCCGCGGAAGGCGGCGGCGCGTCCATCAGTTCCATGTGCACCGTATTTGCCGAATCCGAGGTCATCAGCCTGATCGGCCGGGGAGAGCCGAAGGCGAACATCGCCTTTGCCGTGGTCGAATCCATCGCCAAGAAGATCGCCTCCCAGGCGGGCCGGCTGTTTACGGACGATGTCCGCACCGTTCTGACGGGTGGCCTTTGTGAGGCGGATCAGTTGAAAACTGCGCTGGAAAAGGAACTGGAGCGGCCCATCGAAAGCTGTCCGGATGCCCGGTACGCGGGCGCCATCGGCGCGGCGCTCTTTGCGGAGAACCTGAAGCGATAGGGGAGCCATTTCATGATCTATCTGGATAACGCTGCAACGACATACCATAAGCCGCAGCCGGTCATCGACGCGGTGGCCGCAGCGCTGCAGGGCCTGGGCAATTCCTCCCGGGGCAGCCACAGCGGCGCGCTGAAGGCGGCTCGCACGGTTTACGACGCCCGCTGCAAGGCAGCCGCGCTGTTCGGTCTCGCGGATCCGTCCCGGGTTTGCTTTACGTCCAATTCCACGGAGGCGCTGAACGTCGCGCTTTCGGGCCTTTTTGAGCCGGGTGACCACGTCATTTCCACGGACCTGGAACACAATTCCGTGCTGAGGCCCCTGTACCGCTTGCAGGCGGAGGAAGGCGTTGCCGTGGATTTCGTGCGCGCAGACAAGCGGGGCTGCGTGGATTACGCTGATTTCGAGAGGCTGCTGCGGCCGGAAACGAAGGCCATCGTCTGCAACCATGCCTCAAACCTCACGGGCAACGCGCTGGACCTGGAGAGACTGGCGCGGATCACCGTACCAAGGGACTTGCTGCTCGTCGTGGACGCGTCCCAGACCGCCGGCTGCCTGCCCATCGACATGAGCCGGCTCGGCCGCTGCGTCATCTGCTTTACGGGTCATAAGAGTCTGTACGGCCCCCAGGGGACGGGCGGGCTTTGCGTGGCCGAAGGCGTAGAGATACGGCCATTCAAGGTCGGCGGCTCGGGCGTTCAGTCGTTTTCAAAGACGCATCCGGCGCAGTATCCGACGAGGCTGGAGGCGGGCACGCTCAACGGCCACGGGCTCGCGGGGCTGTCCGCGGCGCTGGATTTCATTGAGGAGGTTACCCCGGCCGCTATCCACGCGAAAGAGATCGCGCTGATGCGCCGGTTTTACGAGGGCGTAAAGGCCATCCCCGGCGTTACCGTGTACGGGGACTTTTCCACGGATGAGCGGGCAGCGATCGTCGCGCTCAACGTGAAGGATTACGATTCCGGAGAGGTTTCGGATGAACTGTCCGAGGTGTACGGCATTGCGACGAGGCCCGGCGCCCACTGCGCGCCGCGCATGCACGAGGCGCTGGGAACGGCCCTGCAGGGAGCCGTGCGCTTTTCGTTCTCGTATTTCAACACGGAAGAGGAGACGGACGAAGCGGTCCGCGCGATCCGCGAGATCGCACAGGAGTAGGGCATGCGCGAGAAGAAACCGAGGCTCATCATCACATTTCATACGACGACGGCCGCCATGGCCTTCGAGCGTTTCTGCCTGTCGGAAGGGCTGCCCGGGAGGCTCATCCCCGTGCCCACGCAGATCACGGCAGGCTGCGGCATGGCCTGGATGGCGGATCCGGCGGACCGGAGCACCCTGGAAGCGGCCATACAAAAGGGCGCCCTCGCGGTGGACGCCCTGCATGAG
>JAIKZT010000073.1 GCA_024682015.1 Clostridia bacterium | reverse complement strand
GCGGCTTCGTTCAGCCATTCCGGGATGGAAAGCGTCTTCTTGACAGCCCGTTTGCTGAATCGTTTCTTATACACGATCGTATCGCAGTAAACATAGTTGACGATGTTGCCTTCAGGCACAGAGATGTCCCCGAGCTGCGATGGTGCGGGAATCGGTTTGTTTTCCCTCTCATAATCGTCCAATACGATCGCCAGAGCATCTTCTGCCATCTCAAACGCCTCCGGAAGATTGCTACCGCAAGTAAAACAATGCGGAAGGTCCGGGAACTTTACGTTATACATGCCATCTTCCGGTTCGAATACTGCTGGATAAACATATTTCGCCATGACTATTCCTCCTTGATTCCTGCTGCATTCAGAATGCTCTTCAGCGTGCCTATTGGGATATCTCTGCTTTTGTGACGCCACACAAGAAATGTTTTGCCAGTGGTTGGGCTAAACCAGACATCGTGATTCGCGCGATGATTCAATAAATAACATCCATGCCTCTTCAGCAGGCGGATGAGCTCGGAGGTTTTCATGTACTGTCCTTTCTCTGAGCCAGCATCATTATAACACGTATTATTACGTGTGTAAAGTTCCATATTTCCATAATTAACATATATTATGCTATATCATATTGGCAATGTCAAGCGATAATGGTTATTATATCCATTTACGAATAATATAAAACCGGATGGAGCTATCCCATCCGGTTTCGATCTTCTATAGTGTTACTCCCTATTCGGCTAAGCCCTTACAGCTTCGAAAAGTCGCTGGCGGGGTGCTTGCATAGCGGGCAGATGAAGTCCTCGGGCAGTTCCTCGCCCTCGTAGACGTAGCCGCAGATGTCGCAGACCCAGCCCTTCTTTTCCTCCTGCGGGCGGGGCTTTACGTTCTTCTGATAATAGGCGTACGTCATGGTTTCGCCGCCGTTCAGCACGACGGATTCGGTGATGTCGCACAGGAACATCCAGTGGGACCCCAGATCCACGGTATCGAAGACCTTCAGCGAGATGTAGGAATTGCTGTACTTCGTGAGGAAGGCCACGCCGTTGGAAGCGATGTCGTAGTGTTCATAGCCGGCAAACTTATCCACGTTCCTGCCGGACTGGAAACCGAAGTGTTGGAATTCCTGGAACGGGCACTGTTCCGTAAGCGTGCAGACGTTCATGACGCCGGTCTTGCGCACGATGTCCGCCGTATAGTTGGCCTTGTTCAGGTTCACCGCGATGCGGGAAGGATTGCTCGCGACCTGCGAAACGGTGTTGGCGATCTGGCCATTCTGCTTGCCACCGTCCGCCGCCGTTACCACGTAGAGACCGTAGCCGATCTTGTAAAGCGCCGTCGGATCGATCTTCTTGTCCTCCGGAGCCTCCACCTTCTCGTAACCTTCCGCCAGCTCGTCCGCCAGCGCCATCAGCTGCGCGGTGCTGGTCTCGTTCAGCGCGGACAGGATGGTCACGTTGTTCTTCGTGAACGTGATGTCCTTCAGGCCTTCGAGCTTCGCCTTCATCACCTTCATGGCCGTGGGCGCCCACGAACCGTTCTCGATGAAGCCGATCGTGCGCTTCTGATAGCCCCGTTCCACCAGCATGCTGATGAACTCGCGCATGTAGGGGAAGATCTCCGCGTTGTAGGTCGTGGTGGCCAGGACCAGCTTCTCGTAACGGAAGGCGTCTTCCACGCACTCGTACATGTCGTCGCGGGCGAGGTCCGCGATGGCGACCTTGGGCACGCCGCGCTTTTCGAGCTCCGCCGCCAGCATCTCGGCGGCCTTCTTCGTGTTGCCGTAGACGGACGTGTACATGATCGCCACGCCGTCGGTCTCGGGCAGATAGCTGCTCCAGGTATCGTACAGGTTGATGTAGTAGCCCAGATCCTCCGTCAGCACCGGGCCGTGCAGCGGCGCGATGATTTGGATGTCCAGCGCCGCGGCCTTCTTCAGGACCGCCTGCACCTGGGCGCCGTACTTGCCCACGATGCCGAAGTAGTAGCGGCGGGCTTCGCAGGCCCAGCCTTCCGGATCCTCGACGTCGTTGGCGCCGAACTTGCCGAAACCGTCCGCCGAGAACAGGACCTTATCGAACGAATCGTAGGTCATCATCACTTCGGGCCAGTGGACCATGGGCGCGAAAATAAAGGTCAGTTCGTGCTTGCCGAGGCTCAGCTTGTCGCCGTTCTTCACCTCGAGCCTGTTTGCGATCTCAAGGCCAGGGAAGAACTGGCTGATCATCTTGAAAGTCTTCGCGTTGCCCACGACCGTCGCGGTCGGATACTCCTTCAGGAAGGCCTCGATGGACGCGGAATGATCCGGTTCCATGTGCTGCACGATGAGGTAGTCCGGCGCGCTGCACTTGATGTTCGCGGCTACGTTCGTCAGCCACTCCTCGGTCTTGCTCTGATCGATGGTATCCATTACGGCAACCTTTTCGTCGCGGATGACGTAGGAGTTATACGCCATGCCCAGGGGCACGTCGAAGTGACCCTCGAAGAGGTCGATGTCGTGATCGTTGGCGCCGACGTAGAAAATGCTTTCGGTGATCTGCTTTTTCATAGAAATCCCTTCTTTAAGTAACGTTATGTGTAATAAATGCTATCCTCAAAGCCTTTGGCGCTACTCGAACAGGATGTCCTTAAAGCAGACCATGGGCTCGTTTTTTTCGTAATTCCAGCTGTGGTGGGCGTCTCCCCGGCAGAAGCGCGCGTGTTTGCAGGCGCGGCAGGTCTCGTTCAGATCGCTTAAGTCGTGGCGGAACAGTTCGAAGCGGTTCTCCCATACGTCCTTGAATCGGTCCTTTCGGATGTTCCCCTGCACGGTGAGCGGCGTGCGCTCGATGTCCAGGCAAGCGGCGATGTCGCCGTTGGCCATGATGCTGGCCGTATACACGCCGGCGTTGCAGACCCAGTACCATTCGCGCACCTCGGCCTCGAGGTCCAGCCCCAGATAGTGGCTGCAGCCGTACTCGAGCGGGTATCCCTGCTGCCTCTTTTCGCGAATGAACGCGAACAGCCGCCGGTAATCCTCCTTCGTGCACATCAGGTCCGGCCTCTGCAGGGCGCGGCCGATGGGCTCCAGGTTGATGACCCGCCAGGAATCCAGGTCCAGCCCGTCCATGATCTCAAACAGCGCGTCCAGCTGGTCGATGTTCCGGTGGTTGATGACCGTGGTCACCTGCACCGCCTGAAAAGCGTGTTCGTCGATGAGGTTTCGGATCCCCCGCATGGCGCGCTCATACCCGCCGGGCATGCCGCGCAGCTCGTCGTGCGTTTCGGGCAGGCCGTCGATGGATACGGAGATCGTCGACATGCCCACCTCGGCGAGGCGGTGAGCCACCTCCTTCGTGATGAGCGTCGCGTTGCTCGTCATCCCCCAGGCAAAGCCCAGTTCGTGAGCGTAAGCCATGATGTCGAAGAACTCTTTTCGCAGCATCGGCTCTCCACCGGTGACGCACAGCATGAAGCCCTTCGTGCCGAAATCCGCTTTGATCTGATCCAGCAGCGCCTTGTATTCGTCCAGGCTCAGCTCCTCGCCCGCCAGCTCCGTGCAGTTGCTGCCGCAGTGGAAGCAGTGCGCGTTGCACTGCAGCGTGAGCTCCAGGAACAGGTGCCGCAGGCGCGGACGCTTATACAGATCGTTTTCGATGTAGTCCGAGAGCTGCGACAGATGCGCCGTTTTTATTTCTTCGATCCTGCGCATAGCCGGCTACTCTCCCACCAGCGTCGGATCCGTGGGAACAGGGATGGGTTCCTCGATCCTGATGGGCTCCTCGATCACGATTGGTTTCCCCCAATCCGGGTTGAACCACTCGGGCGGACCATACATGCAGATGAGGCGGTTGTCCTCCGGATCGAACGGTACGGGTTCCGGCACCAGAACGTCCGGCTGAGGAGGCTCGGCCGGCGCAGGCTCTTCAGGAGCCGGCTCGTCAGGCGTCGGCTCCGCCGGCGCCGGTTCGGCCGGTTCCAGGCCGAAGTACTCGGGAGGTCCGTAGACGTCCACGTTCTGGTTTTGGCCGGGGTCAAACGCAGGTTCCTGCGGCGCGGGCTTGTTGTCGTCCTCGTCGCTCTTCTTTTTCTTCGAACCGGTCTGCGTGCTGCCTTCTTCCCCGTTTGAGGGTTGCTGCGGGTCCTTGGGCTCCTCGACCTGCTCGTCGTCCTGGTTCTCGGGAGCGTCCGGATCGTAGTTGGGATCGAACCATTCAGGCGGTCCGTAGACCGTCTCCGGAATGTTGTTATTCGGATCGTAGATCGGATTGTACCACTCGGGCGGCCCGTACGCCGGTTCCTGAATGTTCTGATTCGGGTCGTAAGACGGTACATTCGGATCCGTCTGAGGACCGGGGTCGGCAGGATTCGTCTGACCGCCTTCCGGCTGCTGACCGCCATCCGGCTGCTGAACCTGGCCGTTCTGACCCTCCGCTTCGCCGCCGTTCTGGGGCTCCTCCACCTCGATCTCGATGTCCTCCGGCGCTTCATCCGTGGGGTTGAACCACTCGGGAGGACCGTACACGTCGTCCTGTACGTTGTTGTCGGGATCGAACCATTCCGGCGGGCCGTATACGGTCGTCGGCACGTTCTTCTCGCACCCCGTGAACAGCGTCGCGCTCATCGCCATAGCGCCGGCCAGAAGGCCCGCTGCCGTCATTCTTTTTCTATTCAACTTTTTCATGTCGTTTTCCTCGTAACACAAAAGAGCAGGTATCGTTTACCTGCTCTCATTGTAGCATACTTCAACGGGGTTTGGTATTATTCTTTCTGCTTTGCCATCACCGCGCGCAGCAGGGGAATCAGCACGCCGCCGCAGCAGTTTCCCAGCGTGATCACGAGCAGCCGCAGGATCATCTGGCCGCTCCAGGCCTTCGCCATCCAGATGTAGAACATGTCCGCGACGCAGTGTTCCGTGCCGCAGAGGATGAAGACCATCACGCCGAATACGAGCGCAAGGTACTTGCCGAACTCGTGCGGGATGCTCTTGTAACCTTCCACGCCTATGTAGATGAACACGTTGCACAGCACGCCCAGGAAGAACAGGCTTAAGAGACTGTCGCCCAGTTTGACCTGGCACAGCCCGCCGGCCTTTTCCATCATGGCCGCGGCATTGCGCGTGCACTGGAAAGCCGCCGCCGTGCTCCACGTTCCCAGCAGGTTGCCGATCCAGACGACGGGCATCATCTTCGCGTAATTCCGGTCGTTCTGAAACACGTAGCAGACCTTGCCCGTGAACAGATTGAATCCGAAGCAGCACACCGTGAACAGACCGATCGTAAACAGGAACGACCCGATGACCTTATTGTCGACCGACAGGAACACTGCCCCGCCCAGACCGATGGAAATGCCCGCCAGCACCGCGCCGATGAAGGTTTTCGCGTAGCTTTTGCTCATTTACAGCGTCCTTTCCGCGGCTTCGATCACGTGTTTGCAGAGCACCGCCGTCGTGACGGATCCGACGCCGCCCGGCACGGGCGTGATCGCGCTGACTACAGGCTCGGCTTCCTCAAACTTCACGTCGCCGCAGAGCTTGCCTTTCGCCTCGTTCCAGCTGATGCCCACATCGATGACGGTCTGGCCTTCGCTCAGGTATTCCGCTCCGACGCTCTCCATCTGGCCGGAAGCCGCGATCACGATGTCCGCCTCCCTCGTGATGGCAGGCACGTCCGCCGTGCGGGTGTGGCAGATCGTCACGGTCGCATTCGCGTGCATGAGCATCATGGCGACGGGCCGGCCGATGACGAGGGACCGCCCGATGACGGCCGCCTTCTTCCCCTTGGGATCGATGCCGTAGAACTTCAGGATCTCCATGGCAGCCTGCGCCGTGCAGGGCGGAAAACCCGTCTTGCTGTTCGCGAACACGCCGGCTAGCGAGCCGTCCGTGCAGCCGTCCACATCCTTTTGCGGCGCGAGCATCTGCCGCGCCTTCTCGCCGTCCAATTGCTTCGGCAGCGGCCGGAACATGAGGATGCCGTGAACCGATTCATCCCTGTTCAGCGCTTCGAGCGTTTCAAAGAACGTTTCGCTGTCCACATCCGCGGGCAGCACGACATTCTTCACGGCAACGCCTGTCTGCTCGGCGCGCTTCATGGCGCCCCTCTCATAGCTGAGATCGTCGTCGCGCTCACCGACCCGAAAAATGGCCAGCGTAGGCACAACGCCCTTCGCCTGCAGCGCTTCGCTTCTGCTTTTCAGTTCCTCGCTGATGGCCTTCGCCACTGGCATGCCTTTCAGAACTTCCGCCATGTTGACCCTCCTATGCGCGCATGCGGTCGAACACTTCATCCGCCGTGGCCATGGCCTTGGGGATGTAATCCGCCAGCATTTCCTCCGCCTGGCGGGCCATGAGGTCCGCCTCCGCGTCGCCCTTCAAAAGGCGCGTATTTACGAAAACGTTCAGCGCCGCGCACTCCAACGCCGCCTCCGCGGCCAACGCCGCGCAACCCACGTCGGAGATCAGCAGTTTGCTGCACTTCTCCAGGATGCGCGCGATTAGGTCGATGGACAGCGTGCAGTAGCGCATCATCTCCAGAGGAGCCTTCGCCGCCGCGATCGTCACGTCGCGCATGGTCTGCGCGTAGTCCGGGTCATCCTTGGGCATGGAATAGGCCTTCGACAGCGGTTCAAACGCCGCCGCATCCTTGTCGATGAGCTGCAGCAGGCGCTTGCGGTAAAGCTCCGCGTCTGTCAGCATCTGCTCGTATTCGGGTTCGAACGCTGCAAACTTCTTCTTGCCCCGGGTGAGGTTGACCGCCATGGCGCCCAGGGATACGCCCAACGCGCCGATGTAGGCCGCAGCCCCGCCCCCGCCGGGCACGGGAGCCTTGGAAAACAGCTCCTTGCTGAAATCCTCGCAACTGAGTTTGTATAACGAATTATCCATAATATGCTCCTGCGATCCATGACACCCGGGGACGGTTCCAGTGTCTCAAAATGGTATAGGGAACCGTACCCTGTGCCGGGTATGACTGAAATAGCGCGGGTGGCGCGAAGGAGGCCCCGCCGCCCAAAATATGCAAACGGATGGGAGTATGCCTTCGCGGCAGGGCCCGCGCCATTTCTTATTTAGAACAGTCCGGAGATGACGCCGTTCTCGTCCACATCGATCTTTTCGGCAGCCGGCACCTTCGGCAGGCCGGGCATCGTCATGATCTCGCCGGTGAGCGCAACGATGAAGCCGGCGCCCGCGGAGATCTTCAGATTGCGGACCGTAACGGTAAAGCCCTTCGGCGCACCGAGCTTGGCCGGGTCATCCGAGAAGGAATATTGCGTCTTCGCCATGCAGATCGGGCAGCCCGCGAAGCCGAGTTCCGTCAGCTGCTTCGCTTGCTTCTTGGCATTTTCGGTGAGCATGACGCCGTCCGCGTGGTAGATGCGCTTGCAGATGGCCTCGAGCTTCTCCTCGATCGTGCCGTCGAGCTCGTAGGAATAGCTGAAATCGTTGGGCAGTTCGCACAGGCGAACGACTTCCTCGGCCAGCGCCACGCCGCCTTCTCCGCCCTTGGCCCAGACTTCGGACAGAGCGACGTTCACACCCAGCTCCTTGCACTTCGCCTCGACCATGTCGAGTTCGGCCTTCGTGTCGGTCGGGAACGCGTTGATCGCAACGACGCAGGGCAGCTTGTAGACCTTCGTGATGTTCTCCACGTGCTGCAGCAGGTTGGGCAGGCCCTTTTCGAGAGCTTCCAGGTTTTCGCTGTTCAGTTCTGCCTTGGGTACGCCGCCATGGTACTTCAGCGCGCGGACGGTGGCCACGATGACCACGGCAGAGGGCTTCAGGCCCGCCATGCGGCACTTGATGTCCAGGAACTTCTCAGCGCCCAGATCCGCGGCAAAGCCGGCCTCCGTCACGACGTAATCGCCCAGTTTCAAGGCCATTCTCGTAGCGGTGATGGAGTTGCAGCCGTGCGCGATGTTAGCGAACGGTCCGCCATGGATGAAGGCCGGGGTTCCCTCGAGCGTCTGCACGAGGTTGGGTTTCAAGGCATCCTTCAGCAGGGCCGCCATCGCGCCTTCAGCCTTCAGATCGTGAGCCGTAACAGGCTCGTTCTTATACGTGTAGCCGACGATGATGCGGCCCAGACGAGCTTTCAGGTCCGTAATGTCGGACGCCAGGCACAGGACCGCCATGACTTCGGAAGCCACGGTGATATCGAAACCGTCCTCCCGGGGCGTACCGTTCGCTCTGCCGCCGAGGCCTCCGACGATGTTTCTCAGCTGCCGGTCGTTCATGTCGACCGCTCTCTTCCACGTGACCCTTCTGGGATCGATGCCCAGCACATTGCCCTGCTGGATGTGGTTGTCGAGCATGGCAGCCAGCAGGTTGTTGGCTGCGCCGATGGCATGGAAGTCGCCGGTGAAGTGCAGGTTGATGTCCTCCATGGGTACGACCTGGGCATAGCCGCCGCCGGCCGCGCCGCCCTTGACGCCAAACACGGGACCGAGGGACGGTTCTCTCAGCGCCACGATGGCGTTCTTGCCGATCTTTCTCAGACCGTCGGTGAGCCCCACGGACGTCGTGGTCTTGCCCTCGCCGGCCGGGGTCGGAGTGATGGCCGTTACCAGGATGAGCTTGCCGTCGGGCTGGTCCGCCTTGTCTCTCAGCAACTGATAGTCCACCTTGGCCTTGTAGTTGCCGTACTGTTCGAGGTACTTCTCGTCCACGCCCGCCACCTTGGCGATCTCGGTGATCTTTTTCTTTTCGCACGCCTGCGCGATCTGAATGTCGGTCTTATATTCCATCTTGAATCTCCTTTACGCAACATATTGAGAACAGTCTGATACCTTAATTATAGTGTCTTTGAGCCGCTTTGCCACAAACTTCTCGCAAAAGCGATTGTTTTAGTTTTTATATTTTTAATAAAAATTTTTTATGGTTTACAGCCTCGTCTCCATGAACGCCTTCCGAGCCTCTTCGGGCACGAGCCGGCCGCCGGTCGCCCAGACGATGTGGGAAGCGTTGTCCATCTTCCCGATCAGGCCCGTCTCGTAAAGCCAGGCGCGATATTCCGGGGCCTTGGCCAGCATCACGGGACCGTGGAACGCCGCGCAGGAGCTGGGCTCGATGAAGAGGTCTTCCGAAGCCTTCAGATCGCGCATGTAGTCGTACAGGCGCCGGTCTTCGAGGGTCACCTCGCCGGAGAGCAGCGGCTGCATGATCCTGCCGACCAGGCTGGATGCCCTGCCAACCGCCAGGCCGTCGGCGTGAGTCTTGCCGGACAGACCGATGTCCTGCACGCAGATCTCGTTATGCAGATCCGTCGCCATGCCCAATACCATGCAGCAGGCCTGCACGGGCTCCGCGAAGAACACGTACACGTCGTCGCCGTAGATCTGCTTCAGGCCGAACGCCACGCCGCCGGGCGCGCCGCCCACGCCGCAGGGGATCGTCACGATCAGGGGGTGATCCGCATCGACCGTCACTCCGGCCTCATCCAGCTGTTTCTGCAGCCTTTCGGCCGCCACGGCGTACCCCATGAACAGCTCCTTCGAATTCTCGTCGTCCACGAAATAGCTCAGGGGATCCGCGTCGGACTGGGCGCGCCCCTCCGTAATGGCTTTACCGTAGTCCCCGGCGTATTCGATGACCGTTACCCCGTGCGCGCGCAAGTAGTCCTTCTTCCACTGTTTGGCGTCGCAGGACATATGCACGATGGCCTGATACCCCAGGTAGGCGCTCATCATGCCGATGGAGATGCCCAGGTTGCCGGTAGAAGCCACCTGCACCTTGTGCTTGGCGAAGAAGGCGCGGGCTTCGGGCTGAGCCAGCTTCATCGGGTCATCCTCGGGGCCGTCCAGAAAACCGCCTTCGATCGCAAGATCCTCCGTGTGCTTCAGCACGTCGTAAAAGCCGCCGCGCGCCTTGATGGAGCCGGCCACGGCCAGGTCGCTGTCCCGCTTCAGGAACAGGCGTCCGCCGCCGAGATCCGCGCCGTACTTATCCTTCAGCAGAGCCTTCATGGCGGGGATCTCCGTCAGAGGCGATTCGATGATGCCCTGCTTCTCCGCCGTTTCGGGGAATATCTCCATCAGCAG
>JAIKZT010000037.1 GCA_024682015.1 Clostridia bacterium | reverse complement strand
GCAGCGGTTGTAAGCCTGGGTAGAATGCTTGGGCTTTCTCTGCTGCTTAACCTTAAGAGATGTTTTAGCCATTTTGCCCTCCTACTTTTCGAACGGCATACCGAGCATTTCGAGAAGAGCCTTGGCTTCTTCGTCAGTCTTAGCCGTCGTGGTAAATACGATGTCCATGCCTCTGATCTTCTCGACCTTATCGTACTCGATTTCGGGGAAGATCAGTTGTTCCTTGACGCCCATGGCGTAGTTGCCGCGGCCGTCGAAGGAGTTCTTGCTGACGCCCTTGAAGTCGCGCACGCGCGGAAGGGCGATGGTGAAGAACTTGTCGGCAAATTCGTACATGCGGTCGCCGCGGAGGGTAACTTTGCATCCTACGGACATGCCAGCTCTCAGTTTGAAGTTGGCGATAGATTTTCTGGACTTGGTGACGACGGGCGCCTGGCCTGCGATCGCAGCCATTTCAGCGACAGCCATCTCCAGCAGTTTCGGGTTGTCCTTGCAATCTCCGAGACCCATGTTCAGGGTGATCTTCTCGAGTTTGGGGACTTCCATTACGTTGGCATAGTGGAACTTTTCGTTCAGAGCCTGGAAGACTTCGTTCGTATACTTTTCCTTCAGTCTAGCTGCCATGGTTCATCCTCCTTTCGATTAATCAATGACCTGACCGGTCTTCTTGGAAATTCTTTTCTTGTGGCCGTTCTCGACCTTGTATCCGATGCGCACGGGCTGCTTGGCCTTCGTGTCGTAATACATGACGTTGGAAACGTGGATGGGGCCTTCGATCTTTCTGATCTCGGCGGGCATGTTCTGGCGGGCCTTCGCATGCTTCGTCTGGATGTTGACGCCTTCCACGACGACCGTTTCCTTCTTCGGGTAGGCCGCGAGGACCTTGCCCTTCTTACCCTTGTCCTTGCCTGCAATTACGAGGACGGTATCGTTTTTCTTTATTTTCATTGACTAAGTCCTCCTTACAGCACTTCGGGAGCCAGGGATACGATCTTCATGAATCCCTTTTCTCTGAGTTCTCTCGCGACCGGTCCGAAGATACGGGTTCCGACCGGGGTCTTGTCCGCGTTGATGATGACCGCGGCGTTCTGGTCGAACTTGACGTAGCTTCCGTCCATTCTTCTGGCGCCGGTGGAGGAACGGACGATGACGGCCTTCACGACCTGTCCCTTCTTGACCACGCCGCCGGGGGTCGCGTCTTTAACGGCGCATACGATGATATCGCCGATGTTGGCATACTTACGGCCTGTACCGCCGAGGATGCGGATGCAAAGCAGTTCCTTCGCTCCGGAATTGTCGGCAACCTTCAGTCTTGTTTCTGTCTGGATCATCTGGCGCCTCCTTACTTGACCTTTTCAACGACTTCCACCAGTCTCCATCTCTTGGACTTGGAGAGGGGTCTCGTTTCCATGATTCTTACTTTATCGCCGATCTGGCATTCGTTGTTCTCGTCGTGAGCCATGAACTTCTTGGTGATCTTCGTGGATTTACCGTAAAGGGGGTGGCGACGGGTTTCTTCGATCGACACGACGATGGACTTGTCCATCTTGTTGCTGGTGACGATGCCGACCAGCGTCTTTCTTCTGTTTCTGTCAGACATTCTCGCTTCCTCCTTTCAGTTACTTTCCGGCCGCGAGCTCTTTTTCACGGAGCGCGGTCTTGACTCTGGCGATATCTCTCTTGACTTCCCTCATCTTGAGGGGGTTCTCAAGCTGGCCGGTGACGTGCTGGAATCTCAGGTTGAAGAGTTCCTTCTTGAGCTTCAGTTCTTCGGAAGCAAGCTCGGCCTGGCTCATATTTCTTACCTTGTCGATTTTCATTATGCTTCACCATCCTTCTGGTCAGCTTTTCTGACGAATTTGCACTTGATGGGGAGCTTGTGCATCGCGAGACGCATAGCTTCCTTCGCGGCTTCCTCGCCAACGCCGCCGATCTCAAACATGACCCTGCCGGGCTTGACCACTGCTACCCAATGGTCAGGAGCACCTTTACCGGAACCCATACGGACTTCAGCGGGCTTCTTCGTGACGGACTTGTGGGGGAAGATCTTGATGTACACCTGACCGCCTCTTCTGATGGAACGGGTCATGGCGATACGGGCTGCCTCGATCTGGTTCGCGGTGATCCAGGCGGGCTCCAGAGCGACGAGGCCGAATTCACCGTAGGTAACGTTGTTGCCCTTGGTGGCGATGCCTGTCATTCTGCCTCTGTGCTGTCTTCTGTACTTAACGCGCTTGGGCATTAACATAAAGCGTGTCCTCCTTCCTTATTCTTCTGCGGGGGCGGAGGATTCCGCTTCGACTGCAGGTTCTTCTACTACCGGTGCGGGAGCGGGCTTCGCGGGGCGCTTTCTCGGATTCTCGTACTTCTTGACGGGCTTTTCCTCGAAACGGCCGCCTCTTCTGCCTTCGCCGCGTTCTCTTCTGGGACGGTCACCGTCTCTTCTCTGACGGCGGTCTCCCCTGCGGCCTTCGCCGCGCTTGTTTTCCTTTTCCTCGGGGATGGCGGGGATGAGGCCCTTTTCGAGGACTTCACCGTTGTTGATCCATACCTTGACGCCGATGCGGCCGTACTGCGTATCGGCTTCGGTGAACCCGTAGTCGATATTGGCTCGCAGGGTGTGCAGAGGAACGTTGCCTTCGGAATACTTTTCGCTTCTGGCGATCTCGGCGCCGCCGACGCGGCCGCTGATGACCACCTTGATGCCCTTGCAGCCGGCCTGCATGGTTCTCTGGATGGCCTGCTTCATGGCTCTTCTGAAGGAAACTCTCTTTTCGAGCGCCTGAGCGATGCTCTCTGCGGTGAGCAGCGCATCCGTCTCCGGTCTTCTCAGTTCTACGATATTCAGGGAAACGGTCTTGCCGGTGAGCTTTTCGACTTCGCTCTTGAGCTGATCGATGCCGTCGCCGCCGCGGCCGATGACCATACCGGGCTTCGCGGTGAGAACGTTGATCCTCATCTGGTTCTCGGCAGCTCTTTCGATGACCACCTTGGATACGCCCGCGAGATAGAGCTTCTTCTTGATGTATTCTCTGACCTTGCTGTCTTCGACGAGATAATCAGAGAAGTTCTTCTTGTTCGCGTACCATTTGGAATCCCAGTCTTTTATGACGCCCACTCTGAATCCATGCGGGCTAACTTTCTGACCCATTACTAACCTCCTAGATTATCTCTCTTTTAAAGTTACGCCGATGTGACTGCTTCTCTTGAGGATCATTCCCGCTCTGCCCTGGGCGCCGGCTCTCCAGCGCTTCATCGTGGGGCCCTTGTTCGCGTAGATCTCCGCGACGTAGAGCTTGGAAACGTCCATTTCGTGATTGTTTTCAGCGTTCGCTGCTGCGGACTGGACAACCTTCTCAACGAGTTCGGATGCCTTGCCGGGCGTGAACTTTAAAATGGTCAGTGCCTCCTGAAGGTCCTTGCCCCGGACCAGATCGGTGATGGGGGCGAGCTTGGTCGGAGACATTCTTACGTACTTGGCGATTGCCTTAGCTTCCATGATATATCTCCTTTCTACTTAACCTTGGAGGAACCAGCATGTCCTCTGAATGTTCTGGTGGGAGCGAATTCGCCGAGGCGGTGACCCACCATGTCTTCCGTGATATATACGGGCACGTGCTTTTTACCGTCGTACACCGCGATCGTGTGGCCTACCATCTGGGGGAAGATCGTTGACGGCCGGGACCAAGTCTTAATAACCTTTTTGTCGTTGGCGGCGTTCATATCGTCGATCGCTTTAAGCAGCTTTCTGTCTACGAACGGGCCCTTCTTTAAGGATCTGCTCATTACTTATGTATCCTCCTTCAACTACTTCTGATTTCTTCTCTTGACGATGTACTGGTTGGAAGCCTTGTTCTTCTTTCTCGTCTTGTAGCCGAGAGCAGGCTTGCCCCAAGGCGTTACCGGGCCGGGACGGCCAACGGGTGCCTTGCCTTCGCCGCCGCCATGAGGATGGTCGTTCGGGTTCATGACGGAACCTCTGACCGTCGGGCGGATACCCATGTGTCTCTTTCTGCCGGCCTTGCCGATGGAAATGAGCTCGTGATCGATGTTGCCGACTTCGCCGATAGTCGCTCTGCAGTTCATTGCAATTTTGCGAACTTCGCCGGACGGCAGGCGGACCTGCGCGTACTGGCCTTCCTTGGCCATGAGCTGAGCGCCGTTGCCGGCCGCTCTGCACAGCTGAGCGCCCTTGCCGGCCTTCAGCTCGATGTTGTGGATGATGGTACCCACGGGGATGTTCGCGAGAGGCAGGGCGTTGCCGACCTTGATGTCGGCGCCCGCGCCGCTGAAGAGAACGTCGCCGACCTTCAGGCCGTTGGGAGCGATGATGTATCTCTTCTCGCCGTCCGCGTAGCAGACCAGCGCGATGTTGGCGGTTCTGTTCGGGTCATACTCGATGGTCTTGACCGTCGCGGGGATATCGTCCTTGTTTCTCTTGAAGTCGATGATTCTGTACTTGTGGCGCGTGCCGCCGCCCTGGTGGCGAACGGTGATGCAGCCTCTGTTGTTACGGCCGGCGTTCTTCTTCAGCGTGACCGTTAAGGACTTTTCGGGGGCGGAGGCGGTGATCTCTTCGAAAGTGGAGACTGTCATCCCTCTCAGACCCGGAGTAGTCGGCTTATATTTCTTAATACCCATTGTTTACTTCCTCCTGCTTTAGAGTCCTTCGAAGAACTCGATCGTCTTGCTGGATTCGGAGAGCGTTACAGTCGCCTTCTTGTAGCCGGGCGTTCTGCCAACATACTTTCCTTGTCTCTTGATCTTGCCGTCGTAATTGCTTACGTTGACCTTTACCACCGTTACGCCGAAGGCTTCTTCGACAGCGGCCTTGATCTCGGGCTTGGTGGCGTCGGCCGCGACCTTGAATGTGTATTTCTTGTCAGCGGCATCATCCATGGCTTTTTCGGTGATGACCGGTGTGATGATCACGTCGTAAGGAGTTCTCATTATGCGTACACCTCCTCCAGTTTCGCAACCGCATCCTTGGTGATGATGAAGCTGCCGTGGTTGATGATTTCGTAGACGTTCATCTGTCCGACGGTGGTCGTCTGAACGCCGGGGATGTTGGCTGCGCTCTTGATGACGTTGTCGTTGTTCTCGGCGGTGACGATGAGGGCCTTCTTTTCGGCCTTGACCGCTTCGAGGACCTTGATCATGTCCTTCGTCTTCGGCTCGGCCAGTTCCAGCTTGTCGAGAACGACGATCTCGTTATCGATGACCTTGGAAGACAGAGCGGAGAACATCGCGAGTCTCTTCAGCTTCTTGGGCACCGTGTAGCGGTAGCTTCTGGGCTTGGGCGCGAATGCGACGCCGCCGCCGACCTGGGAAGGATCCGTGGTGCTGCCCTGTCTGTGGCGGCCGGTCCCCTTCTGACGGAACGGCTTTCTGCCGCCTCCGCGGACATCACCTCTGGTCTTTGCGGACTGAGTGCCCTGTCTCTGGTTAGCCAGGTAGTTCTTGATGATCGCGTGTACTGCGTATTCATTGGGCTCGATTCCGAAGATGGCATCGCTCAGTTCGATGGTGCCTGCTTCAGCGCCGGCCATGGTTAACATAGTAACTTTTGCCATTGTGACTTCTCCTTTCTAACCCGTTATTTGGTCTGTCCCTTGACTGCATACTTGATGCGGAGAAGTCCGCCCTTGTTTCCGGGAACAGCGCCCTTGACGAGCATCAGGTTTCTGTCGGCGATGACCTTAACAAGTTCTAAGTTCTGCATCGTTACTGTATCTCTGCCTGTCCGGCCGGGCGCCTCGTTGCCGAGGAACACGCGGGAGGGATAGGTGGCAGCCGCCAGGCCGCCGGGGAGTCTCTTGTGCTTGGAGCCGTGGGTCATCGGTCCGCGTCTGTGATGATGACGCTTGATGTTGCCCTGCGTTCCCTTACCCTTGGACGTGCCGGTGATGTCCAGCTTCGCGCCTTCTTCGAAATCGGCGACCGTAACGGTCTGGCCGAGCTCGTAGCTTTCGCCGTCTTCGAGTCTGAACTCGCCCAGGTACTTCTTGCAGGCCGTGCCGGCCTTGGCGAAGTGACCCTTCAGGGGCTTTGTGAGTCTGTGTTCCTTCTGATCTTCGAAACCGAGCTGGACTGCCTTGTAGCCGTCGGTCTCTTCAGTCTTAAGCTGGGTGACCACGCAGGGGCCCGCTTCGATGACTGTGACAGGGATCATCTCTCCTGCTTCGGAAAAGATCTGGGTCATCCCGATCTTCTTTCCAAGTAAACCTTTCATTCTTTTTCCTCCTAGTTCTTACAGCGGATTACTTTGGGGTAATCATACTAAGCACGTCGGTAATCTATTGTTACGCTTGTACTTACAGTTTGATTTCGATATCCACGCCGGCGGGCATGTCGAGCTTCGTGAGCGCGTCGATGGTCTTGGGCGTCGGGTTCAGGATATCGATGAGTCTCTTGTGGGTCCGCTGCTCGAACTGCTCTCTGGAGTCCTTGTACTTGTGGACCGCTCTCAGGATCGTTACGACCTCCTTCTCGGTGGGGAGAGGGATGGGGCCGGAAACTTCCGCGCCGGTCTTCTTGGCGGTTTCGACGATCCGCGCTGCGGAGCTGTCGAGGGCCTTGTGGTCGTAAGCCTTGAGTCTGACTCTGATTTTCTGACTACTCATTGTTCTTTTTTCCTCCTTGTTTGCTGCGAAGCCTTCGCTTCGTCTGATTTCGCACATTTTCGCCATGTCTGTGCGAGGCTTTTCTGTCGCATTGCCTTGAAATTCAAGGGCTCGCGGGTTTTGATGCCTGCTGTACACACTTCCGTGTGTATCCCATTTTTCACCTCAAAGCAAAAATGCGAGAACTCCTTCGCCAGCCTCTTTTGGGCTGACAATTCTCGGCAGAAATTCCCAGATGGCTCTGCAACTTTCTGCTTCTACGCTGGGCTTTTGGCCTTGTTTTGCAGTGTTTTCAACGGATCTCGCCGTTTTCTGCATACGCAGCCCGCCCGAAGCAAGCCCTATTAAAATACCACAAACACCTTGGGGATGCAAGCGAAAAATGAAAGAAAATCAAAAAAATTTGAAAAAATTTTAAAAGCCCCGAAAGCTTGCAAATCAAGGCTTTTGGGGCTTTTCACTTCCGGTCTGCCGCGGCCGAGTGCCGCACACACATCCTCGTGTTTCCTGTTCTTCTATCCATGGGGGAGCGCGTTTGCCCCGCCCTACCACATATAGTGAATATACCCCAAACTATCGGTTTCCCAGCCGGAGGGGTGGCTCCAAAGAGGCTCATCGAGACGCGCCGCGCAGAGCCGTGACTCCCTGGTTGGCTGCGGTCGCGGACCAGCGCGCGTCGAAGATGAGGATGTGTTGGAGACAGGACCCCGAAGGCAAAAAAGGGCGGATAAGGCAGCCGCATCATCCGTCCTCATTTCATACTGTTCAGGATTCTTCCGCCGGCTTGATGATCCCCATGTCGTAGCGGTCCAGAAGCGATGAAACGTACGCGTAGACCGCCTGGGGCGTATCGCCTGGCTGCAGCTCGCAGCTGCACGCGATGCGGATGTCGTCCGGCGTCCAGTCGATGGAAAGCGCGCGGATGCCGCTCTCGCAGCCTTCCGCCAGATACCGCGTGAAGAATTCCGCCGCTTCACAGGCGTCCTCGGTGTTGAAGCGCAGCGTGGCCAGAAAGTCCATGAGCACGGAGATGGACTCTGCGCCCCCTGCGGCAAAGATCTCCAGGCTGCGTCCCCGCAGGCGGCTGCTGATGTCCACAGCCTTCAGCATGCGGTGGTTCTCCAGGCTCTCGCGCACGTCCCTGTAGCTGTCCGCCACGAGGATCGCCGCCGTGCCGGCGGGATCCGCCTGGCTCCTGACGCTGCGCAGGGTCAGCCCTTTGGCTTTCGCCGCGGGGCGCGCCACCTTCTTGACGATGTCGAACTTAATATCCATTGCAGACGTATTCCTCGCCGATCAGGTCCTTCACATCCTGCAGCGCCTGCTGCGCCCGGCCGAGATGGCCGCTGGCGAGCAGCTCGGGGTTGCTGTCGAGGTCCTTGTCGAGCGGGATGATGTAATACTCGTTTTTGCCGTTCTTGTAGTACTTCTCCACCCAGGTGGGCAAGCACTTCATGGAGAAGTTCGAGATCTCGCCCGTTGCCGGATCGTAGTCCAGGTCCACCCAGGCGATCATGCCCTGCTCGGTGAACCGCGCATTGGCCGTGTAATCGCTCATCGTCTCCACGCGCTGGTTCGATACCAGGTTGCCCATGGAATAATACACGGGCACCGTCTTCGTCCAGGACTCGCGGCGAGGTTCTTCGGGAACGGTCTCCGTCTCCTCGATGACGGGCTTTGGCTCTTCTTCCTTGATCAGGCCGAAGTGCTTCCTCACCCGGATGATCCAGGGCTCGGGCTCCTCTTCAGGCTCGGGAACGGGCTCCGGTTCGACGATCGGTTCGGGTTCGGGCTCGGGGAACTTCACCTCGTACGTGAACGTCTCCACGCCCTGCAGCAGGTGCGGGTGCGACGCGAAGATGATGTCCGCGCCGGCGTCCGCCGCAAACTTCGCCATGGCCGCCTCCCCGTCGTTGTACTGACGCTGGTACTCGATGCCCCAGTGGAAATACGCGATGACGAGGTCCGCTCCGTTGTCCTTGCACCAGCGGATCTGCTCCGCGATGGCTGCGCGGTCCTCTTCGACCGCGTAAGCCAGCCCCGACTCGCAGCGAAAGGAGTTGATCAGGTCCGTGCCCCCCGCGAACAGCGGATTGCCGTTGATGTAGCGGTTCGACCCCGTCGTGGTCTCGTACGTGTACGCCACGATGCCGATCTTTACGCCCTTCACGTCCACGATGGGGCAGCGGGGCTCGTCCGTGTTCAGGCGGGCGCCCGCGACCGCCATGCCGTTTTGCCGCAACAGTTCCACCGTGCGCAGCACGCCGGCCTTGCCCGTATCGATCATGTGGTTGTTCGCGAAGTACGCCACGTCGAAGCCCGTCCAGCCCAGCGCCTCCGCCAGGGAATCCGGCGAATTGAAGATGGGATAGCCCACGTAGTTGCCGTCGCCCAGGAACGTGGTCTCCACGTTGCACAGCGCCAGGTCTGCGTCCTCAATGTACTTTTTAATGTACGAGTAGTCGCCTGTAAAGTCGTATGCCCCCGTCGCGTTGTCGTAGGCCGACAGATACTGCGCCGGATGGCACATCACGTCGCCCACGGACCGGATGGACAGGTGGATGGGCTCGGGGACGGGCTCCTCCGCCACTTCCTCGATCGGGTCAACCGGAAACACCGGCTCTGCCTCCGCAGGCAGCGGCCAGAACAGTATCCCGGCAAAGACGAGCCCTGCCAGCACCAGGCAGGACAGAAACATCCTGCCCCAGTGGATCTTTATCCTCTTTTTCTTTCTCTCGTGTCTTCCCATACCCTTGGATCCCTTAGAACTGGTACTGATTGACCGCTTCCACGGACTTGACTTCCGCGAACTGCTCCTTCAGGAAGGATTCGATGCCGTTCTTGACCGTCATCTGGGCGTGCGGGCAGCCGGCGCAGTGGCCTTCGAGCTGCACCTTGACGATGCCGTTTTCCGTGAAATCGATGAACTGCACGTCGCCGCCGTCTCTCTGCAGGAAGGGGCGGATCTGCTCCAGCGCTTCTTTGATCTGTTCTTTCATGTCTTTACTCCTTTGCTTTAATTGGGCGTGACCGTAAACGTCGCGAGCGCGCCCTCCTTGGTGATCGTTTCCAAAACAACATCTTTGCTCGGGTCTCCCTGGGCGTTGATGCTGATGTAACCTGTTGAGCCTTCGAGCCCGCGGATGCTCTTCAGCTTGCTGGCGAGGATGACCCCGTCGTTGCTATCTCCCGCCAGCCGGATGCCTTCCAGGGCCATCAGGTAGGCGTCGAAACCGAGCGCGCAGTTTTCCGAGGGAACCTCATCCCCGTATTTGGCCGCATAGGCCGCCTTGAACCGCTCCGTCAGGGGCGTGAACGAGGAATCCGGGTCAAAGCCCTTCACGTAGGTGACCCCGTACAGGTAGCTGTGGTCCGACGGATCCGCCGCGGCGACCGCGAGGTTCGTCAGGGCTTCCCATTTCGAGCAGCCGACCCATTTCAGGCCCAGCCCGTACGTATCCTTCAGGACAGCGTCGCCCTCCTCCGCCGTACAGGGGTAGAAGATGGCTCGCTGCTCCGTCGCCGTAAGCCGCGTGTAGTAGACGGACATGTTCTCCGCACCTTCGGGGAACTCGATGACCGTCACCTTGCCGCTGCCCTGCGCCTGGCGCTGCGCCTGGACGCGCACCTGCTCGATCATAGCATCCGCGTAGTCGTCTCCGGCCCGCTTGAAGCACACGATGTCCTTCTGGCCGAGCCCTTCGTAGATGTAGCGCGCGGCGCTGATGCCCTGGTAGGCGTCGATGAAGCAGGAGCGGAAGTAGAACTCGTTCGTCTGGGTCACGAGCGGGTTCGTGCACGTCGCGGCGATGGCCGGCAGGCGGTATTCCTCGAAGATGTCGCTGGCGGCAAGGGACAGCGTGCTGCGGTAGCTGCCGAGTACGACACGCACGCCCGACTCGGCCAGTTCCCTGGCCGCGCCCGGCGCTTCCGTCAGATCGGATTGGTTGTCCGCGTAGACCAGCTCCACCGGAACGCCGTCCAGATCCGGAAACATCTCGTGCGCCAGCTCCATGCCCTTGATCTCTTCGGATGCCTCATCCGCGTCCGGCCCCGTCAGGGGTTCGTAGATGCCGATGCGGATGACGTTCTCCACTTCCACGGGCGGTTCGAAGAACGCGGCGTGAAAGTTGTTGTACGTCGTGCAGCCCGTCAGGGAAGCGGCGAGCAGCAGCGCGAGCGCGAAAGCCGCAGCCCGCCTAAACATCGCGTTCTCCGTCCACGTAGACCTTCTCCACGTCCGGGCTGACCGTGAGGTTCACAATGTTCGCGTAGCAGATGTCGAACTCCAGCACGTCGCCGGGCATGAGAGTGCGCGGGCAGTCCTCGATGTCGAGGATCAGGTGGTCGGATGACCCGCCCAGCACCTCGATGCCTTTCATCCGCGGCGCCAGTTTCTCCACGACGCCCGCGTCGGCCCGGCCGATGGCGCACAGCGCGCGCTTTCTCATGCCCCTGTCCTCGTACGTGGGCAGGTCGCCGAACGCGTCGATGCAGAACTTGCCCTGCGGATGGCTGGGCTTCGTGCGGACCTCCACGACCTGCGCCTTCAGAGTGAACGCGTCGCGGTGCAGGTAATCCATGTCCTTGATGCCCCAGATGTAGGGCAGATCGTACGCCAGGCTTACGCCCTCGCCGATGCGCAGGTGGTTGATGCCCGCGGGGATCGTGTTCCAGTGCACGAGCGTGAACGTGCTCGTGGCGCCGCCGGAGATGAGCTCAAGAGGCCTTCCGATGCGCGATTCGATCCGCTTGGCGATGTTCAGCAGGTCCGTCATCTTTTCCGGCGTGGGCTGGATGGCGCCGTAGCACCCCAGGTTGACGCCGATGCCGGACAGATGCAGGTTGTGCAGGGAGCGGTCCACGAACACGCAGGTATCCACCATCTCGTCCTTGTCCCAGAAGCCTTCCCGCAGATCGCCCAGGTCCGCCATGACGATGACCTTATGCACCTTGTCCTGCTTTTCGCACGCGTGGTTGAGCGCCTGCAGCGTGGACCGGTCGCTTTGCAGCGACATGTCCGCCAGCGCCGCCACGTCGTCCAGTTCGCACATCTGCGGCACCCGCAGCAGCAGGTATTCGGTTTCCAGCCCCGCTTCGCGCATGCGCCTAATCTGGGACAGCCGGCTCGTGCCGAGCTGCTTCGCCCCCGCGTCCAGGTACGTCTTCGCGAGCACGGGATCGGACCAGTAGCCCTTCACCACGCCGCAGACCGCGATGCCGTAGCGCTCGCAGCGGCTGATGACCTCCCGCGCGTTCTGGCGCAGCTTGTTCAGATCTATCTCGAGCTGAGGATACATGTTTACCACCTCTTGATCTTCTTCGTCGTCGTCTTTTCGAATTCGGTCTCGCGCACCTCAAAGCGCTTGACCCGCTTGTATAAAGGCATCTGATCGTTCGCCTTGTCGATCTCTTTCTTCAGGAGCGCGTTCAGGGCGTCTCCTTCGGGGCTGCCCGCCGCCTGCAGGGCGTCCCGGTCGCAGAAGATCTCCGCCGTGATGATGAGGTCGCCCTTCTCCTCGATGCCCTTCACGACCGTCTCGGCGATGTAGGGGCTCTTGAGCAGGTAGTATTCGACCTCTTCGGGGAAGATGTTCTTGCCGTTCTTCGTGACGATCACGTTCTTCTTGCGCCCCGTGATGTACAGGTAGCCGTCGCGGTCCAGATAGCCGTAGTCGCCCGTGCGCAGCCAGCCGTCCTTCAGGACCTTCGCGGTCTCCTCCTCGTCCTTGTAGTAGCCGAGCATGACGGCCGGGCTCTTGCAGACGATCTCGCCGATGCCGTCGCTGTCCGGCTCATCGATGAACAGTTCCGTGCCCGGCAGCGGCAGTCCGACCGCCGCGGGTTTGCTGGCGTAGTCGGGGTTGAGCGCGATGATGGGCGAGCATTCCGTCATGCCGTAGCCCTGGACCATGTTGATGCCCATGGCCAGGTAGTTGCTGATGACGTTGGGATCCGCCGCGGCTCCGCCCACGATGAACAGCTTGACGTGGCCGCCGAGCGCCGCGTGCACGTCCTTGAAGATGCGGGCGTAGCGCTTGCTGGCCTTGCGGTCGATGTGGGAAATGGCGCGGATCACCCGGATCGCCTTGCGCATCTTGTCCGCCTTGCCGTTCTTTTCCGCCGTCTTCCAGATCTTGCTGTGCATGTTCTCGAAGATGAGGGGCACGGCGATAAGATACGTGACCTCCGCCTGCTCCATGTTGCGCACGATGTATTTCAGACCTTCGCAGAACGCGAGCGTGCCGCCCTGGTGCAGGGACCCGAGCACGTCAGCCGTGAATTCGAACGTGTGGTGCATGGGCAGGATGGAGAGCGCGGCCTTTTTGTCCTTGAACCGGTCGAGCTCCACGTACTGGTACAGCGCGGACACGTCGTACGCGAGGTTGCGGTGGCAGAGCATGACGCCCTTGGCCAGCCCCGTCGTGCCCGACGTGAAGATGAGCGTGCAGAAATCGTCCGGCCTTACCGGCAGATTCTCGTAGCGGGTATCGCCCGCCTCGCGCAGCTCTCTGCCCTTTTCGAGGATGCTCTGGAAGGAGAACACGCCGTCTTCGCTGCCGGAGGCGTCCATGCAGATGAGCCGCACGTCCGGCTGATCCGCCAGCGCTTCCCGGATCTTGCTTCCCACCTTCGCGGAATAGATGACCGCCGTCAGCTGGGCGCGGGCCGCGAGAGCGCCGATCTCCTGCACGGGCAGTTCCTTGTCGAGGGGCACGATCGTCCCCAGGCCGCAGGCGACCGCGAAATACGACACGATCCACTCGTAGCGGTTCTCGCCGATGACGCCGATGTGCTTATCCTTGAAATCCGCGGCCAGCAAAGCGCTGCCGAACGCGTTCACGTCCTCGCGGAAGCGGTCGAAGGAAATGGGCAGATAAGGCCCGCCCACCTTTTCTTTATACAGATAAGCCGCCTGGGATCCGTATTGATCCGCGGCGAAATTCAGAAGATCTCTTAAGTCTGTTACTTTTCGAAGCATAGTCTCTCTCCTGCAGTGCTGGTACCGTATCGTTCATTGTAACATATTTCGCCGGGATATAAAAGACCCGGAAGACGGTTGCCTTCCGGGTCCAAAGGTTGAGTTCAGTTATTTGGTTTCCTTGGGAGTTTCCGCGGGCGCTGCGGTCCTGGTGACCTCAGCGGGAGAGGGAGCATCCTTGGCCTCGGCCGGGGTCACCCGCACGATGGGCTTCTGACCGGGCCGGGGAATGACGGTGATGATCTTGCGCGGGCAAGCCTTGGCGCACATGCCGCAGTTCTTGCACTTCGCCGGATCGATCTTCGCCAGGTTGCCTTCGACGTGGATGGCGTCGAACTTGCAGGTCCTCTCGCACATCTTGCAGCCGATGCAGCCGACCTTGCAGGCCTTCGTGACGAACTTGCCCGGATCCTTGCTGGAGCAGTCCACGGTCACGCGGCTGGTCTTGGGCAGGATGTCGATGATCTTCTGCGGGCAGGTATTGGCGCAGGCGCCGCAGGCCACGCACTTGTCGCGGTCGACCTTCGCGACGCCATCTTCCACATGGATAGCGTCGAATTTGCAGGCCGCCACGCAGTCGCCCAGGCCGATGCAGCCGAACTTGCAGGTGCCGGGGCCGCCGAAGAAGTTCTTGACGGCCGCGCAGGACTTGTAGCCCTGATAATCCATTTCGGTGGACGTGTTGTCACAGGTGCCGGAGCACATGACCTTCGCGACCTTCTCTTCGGTCGCGCCGGCTTCTACGCCCAGGACCGCCGCGATCCCGGCAGCGGCACCGGCTCCGCCGGGCACGCACTTGTTGGGAGCGAGGGAGTGATCCTTGGCCAGAGCCGCGGCGTAGTCGTCGCAACCCACGAAGCCGCAGGCGCCGCAGTTGGCGCCGGGCAGGCAGGCGCGGATCTTTACCTGGGTCTCGTCAACGGGCACCGCGAAGATCTTCGCGGCGATCGTCAGGAGCACGCCGGCGATGAGGCCGGTGATGACTGTCAGCAGGACAGGAGTTACAAAAGCACTTGGATTCATACTTCTCTACCCTCCTTTACATCCCGAAGATGTTGTCGATCATGCCGGAGAATCCCATGAAGGAGACGCTCAGGATGGATGCGGCAACCAGCGTGGAAGCGATGCCCTTGAAGCTCTCGGGATAGTCGTTGTCTTCGATCTTGCTGCGCACGCCCGCGAACAGGAACATGGCGAGCAGAAAGCCGACGCCGGAGCCGAAGGCGTTCATCAGGGACTGGATGAAGTTGTAACCCTCGTCGATGTTCAGCGTGCAGACGCCCAGAACGGCGCAGTTCGTCGTGATCAGCGGGAGGTAGATGCCCAGCGCCTTATGCAGCGAGGGCAGCGACTTCTTCATGAAGGTCTCGATGAGCTGGACCAGCGCGGCGATGACCAGGATGAAGACCGTGGTCTGCATGTAGCCGATCCCGTTCGGGTCCAGCAGCAGGCGCTGGATGGGCCAGGTGGCGGCAGTCGCCAGCACCATGACGAAGATGACGGCGATGGACATGCCCACGGCGGAATCCAGCTTCTTGGAGACGCCCAGGAACGGGCAGATGCCCAGGAAGCGGACCAGCACGTAGTTGTTGGCAAGGACGGCTGCCATAATGATCATTAACATTTCTTTCATGTTTAGCAACCTCCTTCTTCAGCGGCGGGGCAGCCTTCGGCGTTTCCGCAGCCGAGGCACTTGTTCGCCTTCTGCTTCTTCTCTCTTCTGCCCTTCGTCAGCTTGTTCAGCGCGGCGATGATGCAGCCGAACGTGAAGAAGCCGCCGGGAGCCAGCACGAAGATGGACATCGGGCTGAACAGATTCGCGGTAACGGTGTGGCCGAACAGGGTGCCGGCGCCGAGCAGTTCACGGATGCAGGCCATGATGGTCAGTGCGCAGGTGTAGCCCAGGCCCATGCCCAGACCGTCGAGCGCGGAGTCCACGACGCTGTTCTTGTTGGCGAACGCTTCCGCGCGGCCGAGGATGATGCAGTTGACCACGATCAGGGGCACGTACAGGCCCAGGGACTTGTTCAGTTCGGGCAGGTACGCCTGCAGCAGCAGCTGCAGAATGGTAACGAACGTGGAGATGACCACGATGTAGCACGGGATGCGCACTTTATCGGGGATGATCTTCTTCAGCGCGGAGATGAAGATGTTGGAGAACGTAAGCACGAACGTGACGCACAGGCCCATGCCGATGCCGTTGGAACCCTGCGTGGAGACCGCCAGCGTGGGGCAGGTGCCCAGTACGAGGACCAGGATCGGGTTCTCCTTGATGAAACCGTTTGTGAAGATGCTCAGTTTGCTGTTCTTATTTTCCATTAGTTGGCACCTCCCATCGCGGCGAACTGCTGCAGCGCAGCGCTGACCGCGTTGAACACTGCCTTGGAGGAGTAGCTCGCGCCGGTGACCGGAGCCACGTAGGAGCTGCTGGACTTGTCGTCCATGTTGATGGAACCGCTCTTGCCCTGGAACTTGCCGGTGTGGTCGGGCAGCGTGGTCTTGGAGCCGAGGCCCGGCGTCTCGTTGGAGGCATCCGTGACCTTGACGTTCTGGATGACGCCGTCGGCATCCATGCCGGTCATGACGGTGACGGGGCCGCCGAATCCCTTGAAGGTGGCGGTGACCACGTAACCGGCGCCGTTATTGGCCTCGTAGACCTCGGTGACGCCGTCCAGCAGATCGATGTCCATCTGGGTGAACCCGTCGGCTTCGGGCAGGACTTCCGCTCTCGCCTCGTTGGCGGTGCGGATCGCGATATCGTCGATGATGGGCTTCGTGATCTGATAGGTCGCGGCCAGCAGCATGGAAGCTACCAGGCAGATGCAGACCAGAACGATGGACGGAGCCAGCATTTCTTTCTTATCAGTCATTACTTCTTCACCGCCTTTCTGTCTACGCCGTTGATGTGCGTTCTCGTCCAGCGATCGATGTGCGGGGTGAGGATGTTCATCAGCAGGATGGCGAAGGATACGCCTTCCGGATAGGATCCGAACACGCGGATGAGCATGGTGAGCACGCCGCAGCCGATGCCGAAGATGATCTTACCCTTCGAGGTGATCGGGGAGGTGACGTAGTCGGTCGCCATGAAGATGGAGCCGAGCATCGCGCCGCCCGCGAAGATGTGGAAGACGGGATCCTGGTGCATGAGCAGCGCCATGACGGCGATGGATGCGAGCATGGCCACGGGGATCTCCGGGGTGATGACCTTTCTCCAGATCAGGTAGCAGCCGCCGATGAGCAGCGCCAGCGCGGAGATCTCGCCCATGGAGCCGTTGATGAGGCCCAGGAACATGTCCATGTTGGAGGGCACGGCCTTGCCGGCAGCCAGCAGGCCCAACGGGGTGGCACCCGTAACGGCGTCGCCTGCCGCGTCGCGGATGACGGAGCTCATTCTGGACGTGACCGCCCAGTTCGTCATCGGGGTCGCAAAGCCTACGAACAGGACGATACGGCCGACGATGGCGGGGTTGGCGAAGTTCTCACCCAGGCCGCCGAACAGCTGCTTGACGATGACGATGGCCACGAAGCAGCCGATGATCGCCATCCAGATGGGCATGGTGACCGGCAGGTTGAAGGCGAGGATGACGCCCGTGACGACCGCGGACCAGTCGCCGATGGTCTGCGGACGGTTCAGCAGCTTTCTCGTGCCGCCTTCGAAGATGACGCAGGCAGCGACGCAGACAGCCGTCAGGATGAGGGCGCGTGCGCCGAATACATAGATGGCGACGAGCAGTGCCGGACAGAGGGCGATGACCACGTCCCGCATGATGCTCTTGGTATCGACCGGGTTATTGACGTGAGGCGCGGAGGATACGATCAGGTTCGTGTGCTTGGTGCTCATTACTTGTCTCCTCCTTCCTTGGCTGCGGCTTCCGCTTCAGCCTTGGCCTTCGCGGCTTCCGCCTCTGCCTTGGCCTTTTCGGCGGCCTTTCTGTCCTCTCCCATGACCCAGGTCTTCGCCAGCTTGATCTCGAAGCTCAGCTGCTTTCTGGCCGGGCAGGAGTAGGAGCAGCATCCGCACTCCATGCAGGTGGTGACGTCGTATTCGCGCAGCGTGTCGATGTCCTGGCGCTCCCAGGCCTTGGCGAGCTTGGTGGGCATGAGGTTCATCGGGCAGCCTCTGACGCAGCGGCCGCAGCTGATGCAGGCCGTCTCGGGAAGCTGGGTGCCGGCGGTCTCGTCGAAGCACAGGATGGCGCTGTTGCCCTTCATGACGCCGTATTCGTCCTTGGGGATGGCGCGGCCCATCATGGGTCCGCCGAGGATCATCTTGCGGATCTCGGCCTTCGTGCCGCCGCAGAACTCGATGACGTCGCACAGGGGCGTGCCGATGGGCACTTCCACGTTCTGGGGCTTGGCGATCGCGTTGCCGTCGACCGTCATGGCCTTCGTGACCAGCGGCATGCCGGTCGCGAGGAACTGCTGCATCTTCAGCAC
The DNA here is from genome assembly GCA_024682015.1 of Clostridia bacterium. Lineage (GTDB taxonomy): Bacteria > Bacillota > Clostridia > Peptostreptococcales > Anaerovoracaceae > RUG11894. Next base: position 4,601 of record JAIKZT010000037.1, on the reverse strand, counting down.
GGACGTAACGTTGGACACGATGCATCCCACGTCCGCGGGCAGCTTGCCGGCGATGAGGTGGCGGCCGGTCGTCTCATATATGATGACGCGCTCAGCGCCCTGCGGGTAGACCTGGCGCAGCTCCGCCACGGAGATGTTCTTCTCGTCCTTGAGGAGGTCGTTGAACAGCTTGATGGCGTCGGGCTTGTTCGTCTCGATGCCGATGAAGGCTCTTTCGATCTCCAGCCACTTCAGAACGGCCTTGACCCCGTCCACGATCTCCTGGGCGTGGGTGAGCATGTTCTGGTGGTCGACGGTGATGTACGGCTCGCACTCAGCGCCGTTCACGATGAAGGTGTCCACCTTTGCGGGGGGCTTCACGTTGAACTTGACACTCATGGGGAAAGTGGCGCCGCCGAGGCCCACCACGCCGGATTCGCGCACGGCCTTGATGAAGCTGGCCTTATCCGTGATGACGGGGGGAACGACGGTCTCCGCGACCTCCTGCTTGCCGTCGGGCACGATCTCGATGATGGTATCGACTCTGCCCATCTGAGACATGGCCTTGTTGATGGCCGTAACGTCGCCGGATACGCTGCTGTGGATGGGCGCGCATACGAAGGCTTCGCTGTCTCCGATCTTCTGGCCAACCTTGACGTGGTCGCCGACGGCCACGACAGGCTGGCATGGGGCTCCTATGTGCTGGCTCATTGGAATGTAAACCTTTTCGGGAAGGCTCATCGGAATGATGGCCTGGCCGGCAGTGTTCTTGCAATGGTTCACATGGATCCCATTCAGATGTTTGCCTGAACTCATTCTTTTTCTCCTTATTTTTCTCTCAGGCGCTGCTCCCACGCCAAAAAAGCGCGGGATAGACCTGCACAGTATAGAATATATCAAACGAAGGCAAATTTCAAGGAGATTTTCTGACGCGCGCGGGACATGCAGGCAAGCCAGCAAACCTCCAATAAAAAACCGGAGGAATTCCTCCGGTTTGGGATGGGTCACGCAAAAGCCTTACGCGAACATGTGCAGCCCGAGTTCCCTGGACAGGAACTTCAGGGCGGTGATGCCGGCGATGGAGTTGCCGTTCTCGTCAAGAGACGGGCCGTAGACGCCGATGCCCATGCGGCCGTCCACGACGGACAGCAGGCCGCCGCCGACGCCGGATTTCGTGGGAATGCCGACTTCCACGGCGAACTTTCCGGAGCCGTCGTACATGCCGCAGGTGAACATGATGGCCTTGACGGTCTGCGCGGTGCTCTCCTTCAGCAGGCGCTCGCCGGTCTGCGGGTTGAGCCCGCCATTGGCCAGCACCATGGCGAAGTTGGCAAGGGATTCGGCGGAAACGTTGATGGAGCAGATCTTCGTGTACAGTTCGATGCTCGTATCCACGTTCGTATGGATGACGTTCTTGCTCTTCAGCAGGTAGGCGATGGCGCGGTTGCGGTCGCAGGTGGCCATCTCCGAATTATAGACCTGCCGGTTCAGCGTGATCTCGGGATCGAGGCAGACCATGCGCGCGAAGTTCAGCATGTCCTCGAACTGCTTGTATTCGATGAGCAGGCTCTCCACCGCGATGGCGCCTGCGTTGATGAGCGGATTGTGGGGCTTGTCCCGGGTATCGAGTTCGACGATGGAGTTGAAGGCAACGCCCGAAGGCTCCATGCCAACGTGCTCGAACACGGTGTCGTAGCCGCGGATCTCCAGAGCCATGGCTAAAGACAGAAGTTTCGAAACGGACTGCATGGTGAAGCGGATGTTCGAATCGCCCGCCTTGAAGATCTTGCCGTCCTTCGTGTGGAGGCACAGGCCTACCGCTTCGGGACGGGCCTTGCCGAGTTCGGGAATGTACGTGGCGACGGAGCCCTTGCCCGTCACCTCTTTGCCTCTCAGGTAGGCAGTCTTCAGTACCTCCTGGAGCCGCTGGTCGCTTAACTGGTCACTGTTCATATTTCTTCTCCTGAAAACTCTTTCGCAGTGATAACTCCTGTCCTTCCATTATACCATACAGCCAACAAAAAATCCCCGAAAGGATCGGGGATTTTTGTGCAGGGTCTTGCGTGACCCCGCCGATAAGCTTTTCTTTAGAAGCAGCCCTGCTCCATCATCGCTTCAGCGACCTTCTTGAAGCCCGCGATGTTCGCGCCGGCGACCAGGTCGTAGCCCAGGCCGTACTCTTCGGCAGCTTCCGCGTAGACTCAGTGGATGGTCTCCATCATCTTGTGCAGCTGAGCGTCGACTTCCTCTGCGGTGCAGACGAGCCTTTCGCTGTTCTGAGCCATTTCCAGACCGGAAACGCCTACGCCGCCAGCGTTGACAGCCTTAGAGGGAGCAACGATCATGTGCTTCTGGCCTCTTAGGAAGTTCAGAGCGTCGTTCGTGGTCGGCATGTTGGCGACTTCGATGAAGTACTTGACGCCGGACGCCGCGATCTTCTCAGCGGATTCCATGCGTACGTCGTTCTGCATCGCTGCCGGCATGTAAACGTCGACATCCTTGACGCCCCAGCACTTCTCGCCGGGAACGAATTCTACGCCGAACTTGTCCGCGTAGGGCTTGCAGTGCATCGGATCCTTGGCTCTCATCTCGAGGATGAAGTTCAGCTTCTCGTCGGTGACGACGCCTTCGGGATCGTGGATGTATCCGTCGGGACCTGCGAAGTAGGTGACCTTAGCGCCGAGCTGAGCAGCCTTCTTCATGATGCCCCAGCCGACATTGCCGTAACCGGAGATGGCAATTCTCTTGCCTTCGATGGTGTCATTCTCGTGCTTGAGGACTTCCTGCAGGTAGTAGATGGCACCGTAACCGGTGGCTTCGGGTCTGATCAGGGAACCGCCGTAGGACAGGCCCTTGCCGGTGAGAACGCCGTTCTCCCAGACGCCCTTCAGTCTTCTGTACTGGCCGTACAGGTAGCCGATCTCTCTGCCGCCTACGCCCATGTCGCCGGCCGGAACGTCGATGTCCGGTCCGATGTATCTGTACAGAGCCGTCATGAAGGCCTGGCAGAAGCGCATGACTTCGGCGTCGGACTTGCCGGCGGGATCGAAGTCGGAACCGCCCTTGGCGCCGCCCATGGGCAGGCCGGTCAGGCTGTTCTTGAAGGTCTGTTCGAAGCCCAGGAACTTGATGATGCCTTCGTAAACGTTCTTCTGGAACCGGAGTCCGCCTTTATAGGGACCGATAGCGCCGTTGAACTGGCATCTCCAGCCTCTGTTGGTGTGCCAGTTGCCGTTGTCGTCGCACCATACGACGCGGAAGGTGAACATTCTTTCCGGCTCAACCATTCTGCCGAGCAGGTCGACCTTCTCGTATTCGGGGTGCTTGTCGACGACCGGTTCGATAGAGGAGAAGACTTCCTCTACGGTCTGGACGAACTCCGGTTCGTTGCCATGCTTGGTTCTAACTGTTTCGAGAACGCTCTGCATATAAGCATTCATAACAATTGCCTCCTTAAAATTTTTGTTGTACAACAAACAATATGTTCCATTGATGCTGATCCGCCTCGGTACCGTGGCGGGCTCATACACCATTATTATACCGCAAAACCGTGCGCCGCGCACACATTTTTGCAAATATTTTAACAATCTTTAGTTTTCACGGACAAAAGCGGGCTGACCCGCAGAAATTCAGGCGAAACTCCCTAAAACGTTCTGAGAATGTCCTGAAAAACGCCGTAGGCTGTCTGCACGATGGTCGGATCCTCCTCCACGATCGTAAGCCGCCCCATCAGGTCCGTCTCGAGGGAGACGACGGACGAAGCGCCGTCCACCTGCGCGTAAAGGGACTGGAGGGGGATCTCCGCCGGCTTCACGCTGGCGGTGACCCGGCCGAACTCATCCTTCTCCGCCCGGCACAAAAGCTTGATGGTCTTCCCGCGCGCCTTCGCGTCCGCAAGCATGCCTGCGGTGATGCCGGCGATGCCCGCGCGGTCGACCATGCCGGGATCGATCCCGGCGTCCATCAGCGCGTTCGCGAGCACGCAGATCTTCGCGGCCGCGTCCCAGCCGTCCGTGTCCATGGAGGGGTCAGCCTCGACGAAGCCCGCCGCCCGGCCTTCCGCGATCGCGTCGTCCCAGGAAGCGCCGTCCTCAAGCCTCTTCAGGATGAAGTTCGTGGTCGTGTTCAGAATACCCTCGATGCGCGAAACATCGCACAGAGGCAGGCAGTGCTCGCGCAGGTTGAAGATGGGCGTGCCGTCCATGACCGTGGACTCGAAGCAGAACTTCACGCCGCGCGCGTCGGCCATGGCCTTCAGATCCCGGTAATACCACGCCAGCGGGCCCTTGTTGGCGCTCACCGCGCTCTTTTTCATCTTCAGCGCCTGCTTGATGCGGTTCGCCGCGGGCTGCCCGGTCCGGATGTTCAGAGGCGAGAGTTCCACGAGCACGTCGTACTCGCCGCAGTACACGAGCGTGTCGGCATTCTCGTCGGTCCAATCGGGGTCGCCCTCCTCGGTGAACCCGCCATTCTCGTAATGTTTCAGGGCCGCTTTCAGATCCAGCCCCTTCGGATTGTACAGACAGCCGTGGCTGCCGGTGGCGATGGCCGTTACGAGCAGCCGCTTGCCGTATTTGCTGTAGACCTGCGCGCGCTTGTCGACGATCATCTGCGCCAGCGCC
>JAIKZT010000016.1 GCA_024682015.1 Clostridia bacterium | reverse complement strand
CTATCCGCACTGCTGGCGCTGCGACACGCCGCTCGTTTACTACGCGAAGCCGTCCTGGTACATCCGGATGACGGATCTGAAGGACGAGCTCGTGGCCAACAACAACACCGTGGCCTGGCACCCCGCCGCCATCGGCGAGGGACGCTTCGGCAACTGGCTGGCGGAGGTCAAGGACTGGGCCATTTCGCGTGACCGCTACTGGGGCACGCCGCTCAACATCTGGAAGTGCGAGTGCGGCCACCTCGAGAGCATCGGAAGCCGCAAGGAACTGGCCGAGAAGGCCATCGAGAATATCGATGAGAATATCGAGCTGCACCGCCCGTACGTGGACGACGTGCACCTGCGCTGCCCGGTCTGCGGCAAGGCCATGAAGCGCACGCCCGAAGTCATCGACTGCTGGTTCGATTCCGGCGCCATGCCCTTCGCCCAGAGGCACTATCCGTTCGAGCACAAGGAGGAATTCGACACCGAGTTCTTCCCCGCGGACTTCATCTGCGAAGGCATCGACCAGACCAGAGGCTGGTTCTATTCCCTCATGGCCATCTCCACGTTCGTGAAGGGCGCCGCGCCTTACCGCAACGTGCTCGTCAACGACCTCGTGCTCGACAAAGAGGGCAAGAAGATGTCCAAGCACAAGGGCAACACGGTCGATCCGTTCGCGCTGTTCGACAAGTACGGAGCCGACGCGACGCGCTGGTACCTGCTGTCCGTCTCCCCGGTCTGGTTCCCGACGAAGTTCGACGAAGACGGCCTCATCGAGGTGCAGGGAAAGTTCTTTGGCACGCTGCGCAACGTGTACAATTTCTTCACGCTGTACGCCAACAACGACGGGATCGACGCTGCCAAGTGCTTCGTGGACTACGCGAAGCGCCCCGAGCTCGACCGCTGGATCCTCTCGAAATTCAACCGCCTGGTCGCCTACGTAACGGCTGCCATGGACGAATACGATCACAACAAGTCCGTCAAGGCCATCATGGACTTCGTCAACGAAGACCTGTCCAACTGGTACATCCGCCGGGCCCGCAGAAGATTCTATGCGGACGGGCTCGAGGACGACAAGAAAGCCGTCTACAGCACGACCTGGGAGATCCTCACCGGGACCGCGAAGCTGATGGCGCCGTTCGCTCCGTTCCTCACGGACGAGCTGTATGTGAACCTCACCGGCGAGGAGACGGTCCACCTGGCCGCCTATCCCAAAGCCGACGGCGCGCTCATCGACGAGGCGCTCGAAGAGAGAATGGACCTCGTTCGCCAGATCGTCACCATGGGCAGAGGCGTGCGTGAAAAGGCCAAGATCAAGGTGCGCCAGCCCCTGTCCGAACTGCTGCTGGACGGCCGCTTCGAGGAAAAGATCGGCTACATGGAAGGCCTCATCCGCGAAGAGCTGAACGTGAAGACGGTTCGCTTCGAGCCGGACATGGACGCGTATCTGAACTATCAGATCAAGCCCGACTTCCGCGTGGCGGGGCCCATCCTCGGGTCGAAGATCAAGGCGTTCGGCGGCGCGGTGAACAAGCTGGATCCCAAGGCGCTGCTGGCGGCGCTGGCCAAGGACGGCAAGATCGTGCTGAACCTGAACGGCGAGGATACGGACGTCACGTCCGACATGGTCTCCGTAGCGGTCAACGCCAAGGAAGGCTTTACGGCGGCGCAGGAAGGCGACGTGTGCGTCATCCTGGACACCGCGCTCAGCGAAGACCTGCTGCGCGAAGGCTTGGCCAGAGAACTCGTCTCGAAGGTCCAGCAGATGCGCAAGGCCAAGGACTTCGACATGATGGACCGCATTCGCATCTACGTCGGCGCCGACAAGGCCGTGGCGGATGCCATCGAGGCGTTCGATGCCTGGATCATGTCCGAGACCCTTGCCAATTCCATCGAACCGAAGGATGGTCTGGAACTGTTCGACCTGAACGGCCACAAGACCGGCATCGGCGTGGAGAAAATCGAAAATGAGCTTTAACGAAAAGCTGCATGCCTACATAGCCGCGCGTTTTTACGTGCGGCTTTGCGGTACTTTCGGCGAGCGAGGGAAGACCGCTTTCATCTACGCGACGCAGTACTATGCCGAGCAGCGCGGCCGGCGCATGGCCATGCGCGCCATTCAGGACGGCCAGCCGCTTACGTACGAGACGTACCGGGCCTACGGCGAGTGGGAGAGCACGAAGGAGGCGAAAGACGAAGGCATCGCGAACGCCTCCGAAGTCGTCAGCACCGCGCCTGTGTTCGAGTTCCACGTGCACCGGTGCCCCTGGCACGAGGAATTCCGGGCGCTGGGCCTCGAAGAAGCAGGCCTCGTCTACTGCGCGCATCTGGACAATTCCATCGCGCGGGGGTTCAACCCCTACCTCGTGTACGAGGTGCCGCAGACGCTGCATGATTGCGCCTATTGCGTGCAAAAGGTGCGCAACCTGCAGGGATGCGCGCCGGGTCAGGCCGCGCAAACCGCCGCGTTTGACCCGTCCAGGGCCCGCCCCGAGGCTGACCGCCGCAGAGGGTTCACCTACCACTGCGCGCACTCGTACTGGAGCTACGCGAGAACCGCGGAACGCATCTTCGGCAGAAGCGGCCGGCAGCTGGCGGACGAAGTCCTGCTCGACATCGAAGCCGACTGGGGTGCGTCCTACGCAAACAGGCTGAGATCCTATCAGACGACGGATTTTGAAGTGGTATAATCAAGACGATATATAACAAGCCGAAGGGGTGGTGCCAGGGAGGGCCCATGACCGAGCCGTCAGGCGAGGGCAATGGGAGGAAGCCCTGGCGACAGGACCCCGTAGGCAGATCATAAGCACTTTATGTGAGGTCCCTATGAAACGCATTATTACGATCCTGTTGGCTCTTTGCATGGCTTTCACGATGGCCGGATGCACGATCGAGTTCGTGGACGATGTGCCGAGCGAACCTGCCGCGCCCGCAGTCAGCGAGCCCCAGCAGGTGGACATCGGTACGAAGACGCCTGCTGCGCCCGTCAGTACGGACGAGACCTGGGCCATCTACTGGTATCTCTGCGGCAGCGACCTGGAGAGCAACTATGGCTGCGGTACGAACGACCTTCTCGAGGTGTTCAACGTGCCTCTGCCCGACAACATCACCGTCGTGATCGAGACCGGCGGTTCCAAGCGCTGGCACAACGACACCATGCAGACCCGCGTACTGCAGCGCTACGTCTACAGCAGCCGCGGATTTGAACTGGTGGAGAACCTGGATCTGGCCAACATGGGCAATCCCAATACGCTGGCTTCCTTCCTGAAGTTCTGCAAGGATAACTACCCGGCGGATCACACCATGATGCTGTTCTGGGACCACGGCGGCGGTTCCGTCGCGGGCGTGGCGTTCGATGAGCTCAACAATTACAACTCGCTTACGCTCGACGAGATCCACACCGCTTTCGATACCGTCTATAACCTCTCCGAAACGAACCCGCCGTTCGAACTCGTCGGCTTCGACACCTGCCTCATGGCGACAGTCGACATGGCCGCCACGCTGAAGGATATCTCGAAATACATGGTCGCGTCCGAAGAGGTCGAGCCCGGCGGCGGCTGGTATTACAACGACTGGCTCGCCAAACTCGCGGCAGACCCGTCCATGGACGGCGCCGCGCTCGGCAAGATCATCTGCGACTCCTATTACAGAGGCTGTACGAAGGAGCGCATCGTGGCCAAGGCTACGCTCTCCCTCGTGGATCTGCAAAAACTCGACGGCCTGCTGGATGCTTACGAAACGTTCGGCGATGCGGTGCTCATGGCCGCCTCGGTCGACCCATCCTTCACGAACCGGTTCGCGCGTATGGCCACCAGCTGTGAGAGTTACGGCGGCAACACCCGCGAGCAGGGATTTACGAACATGGTGGACCTGGGTCACGTGGCCCGTTCCTGCGAAGGCCTCCTGGATGGCGCCAAGGCTGTTACGAAGGCGCTTGGCGATTGCGTGCTGTACCAGATCAAGGGCCAGTACAAGAGCGAAGCCACCGGCCTGTCGTTCTTCTTCCCGTTCATCAAGGACATGAAGACGTACAATGCCTACACCGGCATCTCCGCGAGCCGTTCGTTCCCCTTCTTCTACGAGTACGCGCTCACCGGCAAGCTCGACCAGGACGGCCTCAGTTACCTGGAGAGCCTAAACGGCGCCAAGGAAGTGGAAAAGCCAAAGACTTTAAAGGATACCGACTGGCAGGGCAAGCATCTGACCGTCAACGAAGAGGGTTCCGCGGTGCTCACGCTCGGGCCCGAAGCGGATAAGCTCATGAGCGGCATCAGCTTTTCGCTTTACTACAGCGACGACAAGAGCGGCAACGTGCTGTGGCTCGGTACGGACAACGACATCTACGCCGATTGGGAAAAGGGCGTGTTTACTGACAATTTCCGCGGCGTGTGGGGTGCGTTCGGCGGGCAGCTCGTGTTCATGGAACTGTCTTACGAGGGTGAGGATTACAACATCTATGCCGTGCCCGTGATGATCAACGGCGAGGCGTACAAGCTCGAAGTCGTCTACGATTTCAACGATGAGGAGTGGACGGTGCTCGGCGCGCGCAAGCCCATCGACGCAAACGGCATGGCAGATAAGAACATGTACACTCTCGAGGAGGGTGACAAGATCGACGTCATCTGGTACATCGCTTCTGCAAGCAGCGACAAGCTTACCCCGTACACGGTCGGCAGCTTCGTCTACGATGACGACACGGTCTTCGAGGAGTTGTGGCTGCCCGACGGCACGTACACGCTCGTCTTCGAGATGCGCGACGCCGGCGGCAACACCATCACCTCTGCCGAAGTCGACTGCCGCATCGAGGGCGAAAACATGTTCATGGACCCGAAGTAAGGAACAACATTGACGGACATCTATTTGGCGCTGCTCTGCAGCGCCTATCTTCTCTATATGGGCCCGGATGGCTACGGGCAGATCACGCGGCATAAGGGAGAGGCTTATCTCATTCTGACGGGCATTTATCTTCTCGCCGCGCTGCTCGTCCGGCTGGAGCTGGCCGCCGTCGGCAGGCGGCAAAAGCTGAAGCCGGTCTCCTGGCTGAAAGAGACGAGTCCCGCGCAGAAAGCGGTCATGCTCTATCTGGCGTTTACGGCGCTTTCGACGGTTTTGTCGCCTTACCGGCAGACTGCCTTCTGGGGCGGCGGGCGCTGCGAGGGATTGCTGGCGATTGCGATGTACGTCCTGGTTTTTCTGGTGGTTTCTTCGCGAAAGAGACCGGCCGGATGGGTGTTCCTCCCGGCGGCTTTGGCCATGGGCGCGAACTGCCTGCTGGCCTTCGCGCAGTTTGGCGGGTTCAACCCGCTGACCCTCTATCCTGCGGGCATGACGTACTACGATGCAAACGTGCGGTATGCCGGCGCGTTTCTGGGGACGATCGGCAACGTGGACATCCTCGACGCTTTCAGTCGCCATCAACCGGTATAAGATGCAGCTTAGCGGGCAGGGCGGAACATGGGACGGCCTGTCCGACGTTACGATGGATAACCCGTATCCGGCGTCGTATTCCCTGGTCAGTTATGTCTTTTCGCGGGATGGATACGTTCAGGTCTGCTGGGCCGATCCCGACGGAAAGACGATCCCGCTCGATGCGGTTTATACGCCGGAGCAGGATTCTGCGCTCAACGCGGTCTGGGAGCGCACCGTGCAGTCCTATGGGCTGGCCGATTTCGAACTCACAGTGGACTACGGGAGTCACAACATCCGCGTGACCCCGAAGAGTTCCTGGGTCAGCTCTTTGTCCAAAACCGGCGCCAGGACCGTTATCATGGCGCTGTACGACAGCTCCGGGCGCATGCTGGACATGGCAGTCACGCCCTATGCTTCGTCTGGCGTTTCAGCGCTCACGCTGCATAGCGCGAGCTATCCGTTGCCCGTTTTGAAGGTGCTTGCAGTGGACCGCAGAAACTGCGCCGTCGTGAAGGAAACGGTTCTCGATCTGAGCAAGCTGAAGGGCGATTCAGACTGATCCGCTCTCAAATAAAAAAAGCCGCCGAGCGACCTGCGCGGCGGCTTTTCAAATGATCTCGTCATTTCCCCATCCCCGCAAAGCGCGAAATGGTTCCGTCGGGGATGACGCAGGCGCTGGTATGGCTGCCGCGCCCGCGCAGCAGCGCCATCACTTCGTCCCAGGTCTTCGCGAAGACGACCTTGTGCGGCTCATTCTGGATCCATTTGCTGCAGTAGTCCGGATAGGGCGTAAAGTAGATGATGCGGCCGGCGCAGGACGTGAAGCGCTTATCGACCGGACGCCACATGGCACCGCCGTAGCCGCTGCCAAAGGCGCTGTACAGATAGTGCACGACCTGGCCCTGTGCACAGTGGTTGATGAGCACCAGGTCGCCGCCATCCTTCAGGACCTGGCAGCCGACCCGGATGGCGATGAGCGCTTCGTTGTATTTGGCGTTGGCGTTGACGAACACCACGTCGTGCTTTTCCCTGGCCGGGGTCATCGTATTAAGAGCAGCGGAGGCAGCCATCGCTTCCTCGAACTCGGCGATGGGGTCGCCCGCGAACAGCCGGACGATGTCGAGATGCGCGTTCAGTACGGCGTCAATTTTGAAGAAAGGCCTCGTCATGCGGACCATCTGCTCGATCTCCTGCCGAAAGAGGCTCTTCTCCTGCGAAAAGGGCTTAAACTGCCGGCGGCCGTGGTTGGCGGCCGTCGTGGTGATCCCGGCAATTCCGGGAAACAGGATCTTACCGCCGCCACCAAAGCCGTTCAGCGGATGCGGCGAGACGGATCCGATGCCGAGGCGGACGTCGCATTCCATGAATCCTCGGTTGATGAGCACGTCCGCGCCCTGGCTGTCCGTCCCGATCCGGACGAGATGCTCGTATGGATTGTGATTGTAGATGGGGAAGTTCTCCACGATCCTTTCCCCGAGTTTGCAGACGAAGTCCGCACGGGTGAGCGGCGCGTGGTTTCCGAGCGCGCACAGGAAGCGGATGCGGTCCGCCCCGATGCCGCCCGCCAGAAGCTCTTCCACCGCCAGCTCCGCCGGGATTTGGGCCCGGGTGCCGCGGCTGAGGTCGTCGAAGACGATCACGGCTTCGGATCCCTGTTCCGCCAGCTCGCGGATGGACGGCATGCCGATGGGGTGCCGCAGGGCCGAGAGCATCTCTTCGCGGGTCAGTTCGGGCAGGGCGTCCGCCTGCATCTCATACCGCGTTACGTTCCAGCCGTCAGGCAGGGAC
>JAIKZT010000011.1 GCA_024682015.1 Clostridia bacterium | reverse complement strand
GGTGATCGCCATGAGCGAAGGCGTCTGGTACAAACCGGGGCCGGACGGCATCGACGAGCGCGGATCGATCAACGTGCTTACGCACACGGTGCCCACGCCGTATTCGCGGGCGAATCCGCAGCACACGAACCTGGCGGACGTGAGGAAATGCGAAGGATAGGCGATGGGCGGGTTACGCGAAGTGATCCGCCCAATTTTTAACCGATAAATGGAAATAAAACGGTTGACGAACGGTTGCAATTCGGGTAAACTTTCCGTGAAAGGCGGTGGTCTGAATGACGTTTGAAGAGATGAAGGAACTGAAAAAAAAGCGGCATTACACGAATCGGAAGATCGCAGAGCTTTCCGGCGTGCCGCTCGGCACGGTGCAGAAGATCTTCAGCGGGGAGACGAAATATCCGCGGCTGGAGACGATGGCTGCGCTGGAAAGAGTTCTGAAGGACCGTCCTCAAAAGGTGGAATATAAGCCGGCGGATACGGATATTCCGGGGTTCGTGCGGGAGACAGAGGATCCGTACAGCTATTACAGCAGCGATTCCGGCGCGTCTACGGAAAAGAAGCAGGGGACCTATACGGTGGAAGATTACCGGGCGCTGCCGGAATGGCCTCGGTACGAGCTGATCGACGGGGTCTTGTATCAGAAAAGTTCGCCAACCACGGGTCATCAGAGGGCGCTGGCAGAACTGGCTTTTCGTTTTATGGACTTCATCCGTTCCCGCAATGGACGCTGCGATGCCTTCTTTGCCCCGCTCGACGTGCAGCTCGACTGCGACGACTATACCATGGTGCAGCCGGACTTTCTGATCGTCTGCAATCCGGAGCAGGTCAGGGAATGGGGCATCTGGGGCGCGCCGGATTTTGTGCTGGAGATCCTTTCTCCGTCCAGCAAGCAGAGGGACATGGTTTTAAAGTTGAAAAAATACGAATATGCGGGCGTTCGGGAGTACTGGATCGTAGACCTGGAGCATCAGACGGTGCTTACGTATGCGTTTGGCGAAGACCCGCACAGCGGCATCTACGGATTCGGCAGCAAGGTGCCGGTAGGGATCTATGACGGAGAACTGGAGATCGACCTCGCGTCGATCTTCGCGTAGGCGGTCCGGACCGTTGCGCCGCCGGGCGGTTTCGGTATAAAATAGAGAGGATATTGCAGTCGCTGCGCAAAAGCGCTGGACAGCATTTGCGCGGCATTTGCGCCGCAGCTGAAGGAGTTGTCATGAAAAGCTTAACAGATCTTTACCGCATGGGCTTCGGGCCCTCCAGTTCCCATACCATGGGGCCGGCGAGGGCAGCGGCCATCGCGAAGGAAAAGTGTCCGGATGCGGACGGTTTCAGGGTCATCCTGTATTCATCTTTGGCCAAGACCGGCAAGGGTCACATGACAGATGCCGTGCTGCGCCAGGTGCTGTCGCCGGTGCCCTCCGAGATCGTGTTCGATCTCGATACGCCGACGCCCGAGCACCCGAATACGATGGAGATCATCGCGTTCAAGGCGGGCCGGGAGCTGGACCGTTTCCGCATCCGCAGTGTGGGCGGCGGCGCCATTCAGATGGACGGGTTCCAGGAGGCGGAAGCGCCGGAAGTCTACAAAGAGAAGAACTTCGAGGAGATCTACCAGTGCTGCAAGGCGGAGGGCATCCGCCTGTGGGAGTACGTGGAGCGCAACGAAGGGCCGGACATCTGGCCTTTCCTCGACGAGGTGTGGCACACCATGCGCGAGGCGGTCAAGGAGGGCTTAAAGCAGGAGGGCATCCTGCCTGGCGGCCTGGACGTGCACAGAAGGGCGGCGGCGCTCTACAACCAGTACAATCCGAACGAGGCGCCGGAGACCCGCGAAAACCGCATGGTCTGCGCCTACGCGTTCGCGGTCAGCGAGCAGAATGCGGGGGGCGGCAGGGTCGTTACCGCGCCGACCTGCGGCTCCTGCGGCGTCGTGCCGGCGGTGCTGTACTATTATCAGAACAAGCTGGGCTTGCCGGATTCGGTCATTTTAAAGGCTTTGGCCACTGCCGGGGTCATTGGCAACGTCATCAAGACGAACGCTTCCATCTCCGGCGCCGAGTGCGGCTGCCAGGCGGAGGTCGGCACGGCCTGCTGCATGGCGTCGGCAGGGCTCGCGGAGATCAACGGGCTGTCGCTGGAGCAGATCGAGTATTCGGCGGAGGTGTCCATGGAGCACATGCTGGGGCTAACGTGCGATCCGATCGACGGCCTCGTGCAGATCCCCTGCATCGAGCGCAACGCCGTGGCGGCCATGCGGTCCATCAATGCGGTATCCATCGCGACGTTCCTCACGAGTTCGCGCAAGATCAGCTTCGACATGGTCGTGGAGACCATGTATCAGACGGGCCTGGACATGAACGCCCGCTACCGCGAAACGGCCGAGGGCGGCCTCGCGCGCTTCTACAGGCCGGGGGAATAGGATGGCGCTCAAGGATAAAAAACTGTTCCTGCTCGACATGGACGGCACGATCTACCTCAGCCAGACGCTGTTCGACGGCACGCTGGATCTGCTGGCTTATATCAAGCGCGTCGGCGGAAAGGCCGTGTACCTCACGAACAACTCTTCCCGCGGGCTCGATGGCTACATCCGCCGCATGGAAGGCTTTGGCATCGAGGCGGGGCCGGAGGATTTCGTTACGTCGACGGACGCGACGATCGCGTATCTGAAGGAGCATTACGCGCCCCAGACCCGCTATTTCGTGTGCGGCACGGAAAGCCTGAAGCGCCAGCTGCGCGCGGCGGGGCTCGTTCTGGCGGACCACGCGCTGAAAGGGGAGGAGCCGGCCGGACCGGACCCGTCCCTGGCGGAAGCGCCTCTGGCGGCAGACGTCGTGCTCCTCGGCTACGACACGGAGCTGACGTACGCCAAGCTGGAGGATTGCTGCGTGCTGCTGAACCGCGGAGCGGACTACGTCGCCACGCATCCGGACCTGGTGTGCCCCGTGTGGTACGGCAGCGCGCCGGACTGCGGCAGCATTATCCGGCTGCTGGAGACGGCGACCGGGCGCCGGCCTGTCGTCATCGGCAAGCCTCAGCCTGCCATGGCGCATCTGGCCATGCGGAGGACCGGGTTTACACCTGAGGAGACGGTCCTGATCGGCGACCGCGTGTATACGGACATCGCCTGCGGGGTCAACGCCGGGATCGACACCATCTTCGTGCTGTCCGGGGAGGGCGTTCCGTCCGACATCGAAAAGTACGGCATAAAGCCGGCTTACATATACGAAAACATCCGGGAAGTCGTTAACGACCTGGAAAAGGAGGATCCTTCATGAAGCTCAACAACAAGCGCACCATCCTGGTAGGCCTTGCCTTCCTGTCCATCTGCGCGTTCTGGCAGATGTACGACAACGTGGTGCCCCTCATCCTGACGAACACGTTCCACCTGAACGAGACGTTCTCCGGCGCCATCATGGCGGCGGACAACATCCTGGCGCTGTTCCTGCTGCCGCTGTTCGGCGGTCTGTCGGACAAGACGAACACGAAGATCGGCAAGCGCATGCCCTACATCCTCGTGGGCACCGCCGCCGCGGTCGTCCTGCTGAACGTGCTGCCCCTGATCGACAATGGGTATTACGCCTCTCCGAGCAGCTTCAAGCTCGTCAGCTTCGTCATCGTGCTGGGGCTGCTGCTCGTGGCCATGGGCCTGTACCGCTCGCCTGCCGTGGCGCTCATGCCGGACGTAACGCCCAAGCCGCTGCGTTCGAAGGCGAACGCCATCATCAACCTGATGGGAGCTGTTGGCGGCATCATCTACCTGGCCATCGCCGCGGTCATGTACCCGAACAGCAAGGTCGCGGGGCTGGCGCACGTCAACTACCGGCCGCTGTTCATCATCGTGTCGGCCATCATGTTCGTGGCGGTGCTCATCCTGTTCCTGACGACGAAAGAGCCGAAGCTCACGGAGGAGAACCAGGCGCTGGAGGCCCAGCATCCCGAGTGGAACCTGGCGAAGGACGACGGTTCGGGCGGCGAGGTGCTGCCGGCGAACGTCAAGCGCAGCCTGGGCTTCCTGCTGGCGTCCATCGCTCTGTGGTTCATCGGCTACAACGGCGTTACGACGTGGTTTACGACCTACGTCAGCCAGGTGATGGGCCAGGCTCTGGGCGGCGCGTCCACCTGCCTGCTGATCGCCACGGCCGGCGCCATCGTGTCCTACATTCCCATCGGCGCGCTGGCCTCGAAGATCGGCCGCAAGCGCACCATCATGGGCGGGATCATCCTGCTGGCGGTCTGCTTCGCGCTCGGCTTCGTGCTGACCACGACGTACAGCTCCATCAACGTCATCATGTTCATCGTGTTCGCGCTCGTCGGCCTGGCCTGGGCGGCCATCAACGTCAATTCGCTGCCCATGGTCGTGGAGATGTGCAAAGGAAGCGACATCGGCAAGTTCACCGGGTATTACTACACGGCCTCCATGGCGGCGCAGATCGTGACCCCCATCCTGGCCGGCACGCTCATGAGAAGCATCAGCTACAAGGTGCTCTTCCCCTATGCGGCAGTGTTCGTGGCGCTCAGCTTCCTGACGATGACGCAGGTGCGCCATGGCGACAACCGGCCCGAAGCGAAGAAGGGCCTGGACGCGTTCGAGGAGATGGATGACTGATGATGAAAGAATTTCCCGTCGGCCGGACCGGGCATCCGCTCTGGCCCGCGCTGAGACAATATCGCTATGCCCACCGGGGCTACCACGACAAGCCTCAGATCCCGGAAAACTCGCTGCCGGCGTTTAAGCGCGCCATCGAGCGGGGCTGGGGCGCCGAGCTGGACGTGCATCTGCTGAAGGATGGCACGCTGGCGGTGTTTCACGATTCGGACCTGGTGCGCTGCACGGGGGAGGAGGGCATCCTGGAGGATCTGACGCTTTCGGAGATGAAGGCGCTGCGGCTCGAGGGCACGGAGGAACAGATTCCGACGTTCGACGAGGTGCTCGCCCTGTTCGAGGGAAAGGCGCCGCTCATCATCGAGCTGAAGACATACAAGGGCAACCACCGCGCGCTTGCGGAAGCTGTCTGCAAAAGGCTGGACCGCTATTTCGGCCTTTTCTGCATCGAGTCGTTTGACCCGCGTGCCGTCGCGGACGTAAGGCAGCTGCGGTCCGCCATCTGCCGCGGCCAGCTGGCTTCGGACTTCATGAAGAATCCGGAGGATCTGCCGCTGTATCAGCGCGTCATCCTGAAGAATCTGTTGCTGAACGTGAAGGCCCGCCCGGATTTCATCGCCTACAAGTTCGAGGATCGCGGCGTTCCTGCTAACCGGCTTGCCGTGGATAAACTCGGCCTGCAGGAGGTCTGCTGGACCATCCGCAGCAAGGAGGATCTGCTCACCTGCGAAGCCGCCGGCGCCATTCCCATCTTCGAGAGGTTCGATCCGGAGGCATAGAGCAGCGCAGGAATGCAATTTCCTTGGCCGAAGGACCCTTGCGGGCATTGAATTATAGTCGTACAGCCCGCGTTATGCGTCTTGTTACGCTTGTTACTGCGCACGCGGAAAGGTAACGTGAAATCATGGCTGCAGGGCATATCGTATCTCTTGTTATGACCTGCCTCGCCACATCTCCCGTTACCACATACGCAAGACAAAGGAAACGGTAACATATAACCGTTACCGCCAGCCGGGAAAAACAATAATGGGGACGAATCCGACCAAGATTCGTCCCCATTTGCATAATTCAAGCGAAATGGTAACCGTTTCTCGTTACCGGCTCCGGCACGCAGAGGTCTCCAGTACCTTAGCAAAGGCCTGCGGCGCTCGCGCCTGCCGCATATCGCTAATACGAGCAGCCATCCCTTACTTCAGCGATTCGGGAATGACGTCGCAGCAGATCATCTGCTCGTAGGTCTGCGGCTTTACCATCCACTCCGCCTTGCCCTTGTCCACCAGGACGACGCCGGGGATGGGGTTGCGGTTGTAGTTGTTGGCCATGGAATAGCCGTAGGCGCCCGTGGAGAACACCGCGATGATGTCGCCGGTTTTGGGGTCAGCGAACTTGCTGTCCTTGATGATCATGTCGGAATCGCCCTCGCAGCACTTGCCGCAGATCGTGACGGTCTCGGTCGGTTCTTCGTCCGCGCGGTTGGCGACGATGCCCTTATACTTGGCGCCGTAGAGAGCCGGGCGGATGTTGTCGGGCATGCCGCCGTCGATGGCCGCGTATTTGCGGATGCCGGTAACGCTCTTCGTCATGCCGACGGTATACAGCTGCAGGCCCGCTTCGGCAACGAGGGATCTGCCAGGCTCACAGATGACCGTGGGCATCTCGAAGTTCTCGGCCTTGCTCCACGCGGCGATCCGCTCGAGGACCGGCGCATAGAAATAGCTGTAGGGCGGGCGCTCCTCGGTGGTGTAGGTAACGCCGGGGCCGCCGCCGATGTTCATCTCGTCGACCGTTACGCCGAAGCGCGTTCTCGTCTCCTTCATCAGGTCGAGCATGACGTCCGTCGCGTCGAGGAACGGCTTGACGTCGAACAGCTGCGAGCCGAGATGGAAGTGGAATCCGTGGAAGCGCGCCCACTTGGAATTGATGGCTTTCTGGATGTAGGGATAGATGAATTCCGGCTCGATGTTGAGGCCGAACTTGGAATCCTTGCGGCCGGTGACGATGAAATCGTGCGTGTCAACTGTAACGCAGGGGGTGATCCGGATGAGGATGTCCGTCTTTCTACCGAGTTTTTCGCAGATCTTTTCGATGAGGGCCAGCTCCTGCTCGCCGTCGATGATGATGCGCTCCACGCCGTAATCAATCGCCGCTTCCAGTTCCTTTGGCAGTTTGTTGTTGCCGTTGAACTCGATCTTCTTCGGGTCAATGCCGGCTTTCATGGCGGTGTACAGCTCGCCGCCGGACACGACGTCCATGGAGATGCCTTCGTTCTCGCACAGCTTGTACATGCCCATGCAGCAGAACGCCTTGGCCGCGTAAGCGATCCGGTTCTTCGGATAGGGCTTGATCCAGCATTCCTTCAGTTCGTCGATTCTCGACACGATGTCCGTCTTGGAATAGACGTACAGCGGCGTGCCGAATTCTTTCGCGAGCTCCACGGTGTCGCAGCCGTCGAACCACAGGTGCTTGCCCTTGATCTCACTGACCATATTCATCTTTATCTACGCTCCTTTTCTTTCATAAAAACAAGTAAATGAACCCCATACAATTTCATTATATGCCTTGCGCAGGCGCTTCTCAATCGCTAAAATGAATTTGTGCGTATCGGAAAGGGCCGGCGGAAAATGCGTTGGCCGGCTCACGCGGGATGCGCGCAGAAAGGTCTCGTTCAACTTATGAAATCATTCAACATCATCGATCTGCATTGCGACACCATCGTCGAATGCGTCACGGACGGAGCCGTCTTCCGGGACGGTGACGGACACATCTCTGTGGAAAAGTTAGCCGCGGGCGGCTGCCTTGCGCAGTGCTTTGCCATCTGGATCCCCACGGGCAGAGCCATCAAGCGCCACAAGACCGCGCGCATGGGCTACTACGGATATTACAAGACCGCGCGGGAGTTCTTCCAGAACGCCATGGCCGAGAATGCGGACATGATCCGCCAGGCCCGCACGGTCGCAGACATCGAAAAGAACAAGGCGGATGGCAAGATGTCCGCCATCCTCACGGTCGAGGATTCCATCTGGGTCGAGGGCAAGATGGAGCGCATCGAGGAAGCCGCGGCCGACGGCGTGCGCATGATGTCCCTGCTCTGGAACACGGTCAACTGCATGGGGTACCCCAACAGCCCCTACCACGAGGCGCATCTGATGGGGCTGAAGCCCTTCGGTTACGACGCGGTCCGCAAGATGAACGACCTGGGCATCATCGTCGATGTTTCCCACCTGAACGAGGGCGGATTCTGGGGCGTCGTCAAGACGAGCACGAAGCCCGTCGCCGCGAGCCATTCCTGCGCCCGCGCCCTGTGTGACCATCCCAGAAACCTGACGGACGAGCAGCTGAAGGCCATCGGCGAGTGCGGCGGCGTCGTGGGCATCAACTTTTACGACGAATTCCTGACCCCGGGCGATACGGGTTACACGGAGATCTCCGCGATCACGCGGCATCTCGAGCACATCCGCGACAAGGCCGGCATCGAAGCGCTGGCGTTCGGTTCCGACTTCGACGGCATCTCCAGCGAGCTCGAATTCGAGGACTATGCGGGCTTCCCCATCCTCCTCGAAGCGATGGAGGAAGTCTTCTCGGACGACGAGATCGACATGATCAGCCACGAGAACTTCCTGCGCGTGATGAAGGATAACGAGTAGAAGATAGGTGAAGCGCGCGAGGCGGCTAAACTGGTTCGGTCGTAGAGCTTCGTGTTTTACGGATCAGGGAACGAAAACTTGTTCCCAAATCAAAGTGTTTGAAAGAAAAGGGAACAAATTCTCTTGAAATTTGTTCCCTTTTTGTATTCTTTCGCATTTTGGGAACGATGATCAGTTACCGGTTTTGGAGAGTTCATGAATGGTAACAAATTCAAGAGAATATCGTTACCAAACAGAGAAAAATGTCTTTTGGCAACAAATATTCGTTACCGGAGGTGCGTGTTTCTGCAGCTTGTACGAGTGAAAATGCTGTGCGATTTGCCTGGTGTGAAAATAATGGAAATTGCAAAAAGTTTATGTTGACATAAATAGCAATATATGGAACAATAGACTCATGATAGAAAAGACGCAATTACAAGAAACAAGCTATTATCACGAATGGCTGTTAAAGAAGATGGAAGACGCTGTCTCCTCAGTACCAGAAGGGCACCTTTGGTATCGCCGTTATGCAAACGGAGTCTCGGTCCCGTGCAGGGTTACTGGATCGGGAAAATCGAAAAAGATCCAAAAGCTAGACCCTGAGGATACGGCAGAGTTGCAATTGCTGCAGGACAAGATGGTTTCATTGCATGCGATTCCGATTCTGAAGCAAAACATCAAGGCGTTAAAGAGCATGGAAGGATACACGGAATTCAATCTGTATGCAGTGTGCAATTCCCTCGGCCCTGAATATCTTTCAAGCGCGGACCGTTTTCTTGGTGCGAAAAACGGCTTACAGCCTAACCCTGCTTTTGATTGCCTGAAAGAAAGACAGAACAGTTATCCGTATGAACGCAATGCAATCCCGACAAAACTAGGAATCTTCCGTTCGAAAAGCGAAGCGCTGGAGGCTCAGTTTATTCAGGAAACAGGTTGCAGATTTAAGTATGAGCCTGCCATACTGGTCGGCTCAAAAATGATATGCCCGGACTTCGCAGTAGATCGGCAGTTCCGCATGGATGTAGGAATCATTGAGCATCTCGGTCTGTTGGAACGCCCTGAATACAGGGAGAAGAAGTTTCAGGACATCAGGGACCTGATAGACCACGGGTATCATCCGGGTATCAATCTGTTGCTCATCAGTGAAAGCCGGACTGACGGATTTGACGCGGAAATGGCAAGGCGCCAGATTCGTGCATTTTGCATGGCATAAAAGGACGTGTTTCTACAGCGCTGTGGTTCGTACGGAAAAGGTAGGGCGCCAGATCTGTGCATTTTGCGTGGCATAAAAGACCGTGCTCCTGCAGTGTTACGGATTGTGTTAGTCCTTGTGGTAACGAAAAAAGGTTACCATCTGATTGAGATTTGGCGAATGGTAATGAAAAAGGTTCCAAATCGTTCCCTTTGGCAGTGTTTCGCGATAACGGCAACGACATTCAGCTACCAAACCAGCAAATAAGCGGCCATGGTAACGTCGCACCTTCTTTCACCAATCAAAGGCAGGTGCGCGGATGATGTTAGAATCAATGGTTAGGATGTGGCAGTAGCGGACCTGTGGGTTATGCTGGTTTCTTATGGTAACGAAAAATGGTTACCATCCAGTTGGGTTTTTGCGAACGGTAACGAAATAGGCGCCGAATCGTTCCATTTGGCAGTGTTTCGCGATAACTGCAACGAAATTCAGTTACCAAACCAGCAGATAAGCGGCTTTGGTAACATCGCACCTTCTTTCTCGGCTTAGGGAAGGCTGCTGTATGGCGGACTTTTGAATGGTGTAAATAGCGTTAAGGACAGCCGGAAGAGAGTATAAGCGCGGTTATATGAAAATCATGTTACAAACCGGGCGGCCTTCTTGCGAAGGCCTGCCGGGCGGTGTATCATAACAATACAAGAGATTTTGAGAAGGGATAACAGGTAGCCGATGAGAAAATAACGATTTGATTTGGATCTTGCGTCAGCAGGGCTCCTCTACGGGGTGCCTTCCTTTTGTGCGCAGGCCGAATCAGATCGCCGTTCAGAAGCCCTGTTGATCGCATCGATATCAATGGCGCTTTTTGTTTGGGTCTGTTTCGCCTGCGAAACGGGCCTTTTTATTGCGAGGTGATATCGACATGCTTCAAATACAACATCTGACGATCGTCCACACGAAGGATCTGCGGACGATCCTGGAGGACTTTTCCTGCACGCTGAACGCGGGCGACAAGGCCGTGATCATCGGGGAGGAGGGCAACGGCAAGTCCACGCTGCTGAAGTGGATCGCGGATCCCGCCCTGATCGAGGACTATGCGGAAGCGGATGGAATCCTGAGCGCTGCCCGCGAGCGGCTTGCATATCTGCCGCAGCAGCTGTCCCTGCAGGATGCGGAAAGGACCGTCTACGAGTTTTTCTGCGAGGAACCTCTGTTCTTCGACACTCCGCCCGGCAAGCTGGCGAAGGAAACCGCCCGCCTCGGGCTGAGCGCGGACATCTGCTACAGCGATCAGCGCATGGGCAGCCTGTCGGGCGGGGAGAAGGTCAAGGTCCAGCTGCTGCGCCTGCTGATCTCCCAGCCGACGGTCCTTCTGCTGGATGAGCCGTCCAACGACATCGACATCGGCGCGCTCGAGTACCTGGAGCGGGTCATCCTTGGCTTCCCCGGCATCGTCCTCTTCATTTCGCACGACGAGACGCTGATCGAGCGCACGGCCGGCGTGGTCATCCACCTGGAGCAGGTGCACCGCAAGCAGCAGTGCCGCCATACGGTGGCGCGCATGCCGTACGCGCAGTACGCGCGGGAACGGCTGAACGCGTTCGAAAAGCAGGCCCAGCAGGCGGCGAGCGACGCGCGGGACAAGCGCATCCGCGATGAAAAGTACAGACGCATCCTGCAGAGCGTAGCCCGCGCGCAGGTCACGATCAACCATGCCGGCAAGGACATGCCCGATCCGATGCAGGCTGCCAGGAACCTCAAGGACAAGATGCACACGGTCAAGTCGCTGAAAAAGCGCTTTGAGCGTGAAGACGCGCAGATGACCGAAAAGCCTGTCAAGGAGAACCCGATCGACTTCACGCTGGGGGAAAACGCACAGCCCATCCCGGCCGGCAAGACCGTGCTGGACTTTGCGCTCCCGCAGCTGAAGGCTCCGGACAGCCGCCTGCTCGCTTCGGACATCCGCCTGCTCGTGCGCGGTCCGGAAAAGGTCTGCATCATCGGTCCTAACGGTTGCGGCAAGACGACGCTGCTGCGGGCTGTCTGGGAACAGCTGAAGGTCCGGACGGACATCCGCGCCGCCTACATGCCGCAGAACTACGCGGATCTGCTCGATCTGGAACAGAATCCCGTGGACTGCATCTGCACGAAAGGCGGTGCGGAGGAGCGCACGATGGTCCGGACGTTTCTGGGCGCCCTGCGGTTTACGACCGCGGAAATGGAACATCCGGCAAAGGAACTGTCCGGCGGGCAGCAGGCGAAGATCTTCCTGCTGCGTCTGAACCTCTCCGGCGCCAACGCGCTCCTGCTCGATGAGCCGACCAGAAACTTCTCGCCCCTGTCCGGCCCGGTCATCCGCGGCATGCTCGCGGGCTTTCCGGGCGCGGTCATCAGCGTATCCCACGACCGCAAGTACATCGAAGAGGTGTGCGGGACCGTCTTCGAACTGACGGAGCAAGGGCTTCTGAAGCGCCGCTGATCCCCTGCATGCGGCGGATGGCACGGTGCCCGCGCGTCTGTCTGACCTTCCGGGGATCCATGCAAAAACCCCGCAGAAGCTCATGAAACTTTCTGCGGGGCGTGTTTATAAAGGGGATATGCCCGGGGGAAAGCAGGATACCACAGAGGACTTCCTACGGTCTCTTCGTCCAGTCCAGATTGAGGGACTGGGTGAAGCGGGTGGCTTCCTTGGGATCCTTTTCGCGCAGGGGAACGTAATCGTCGCCGAACAGGTCCTCCAGTTTGAGCGCCTGGAAGGGCTTGAAGGGGTCTTCCTTCTTCACTTCCTTCTCCAGTTCCTGGATGATCTCGCCGCGCGCTTCCGCTTCGCCGCCTTCCGACGCCAGTTCCAGCTGCGGCAGTTCGATGGGGGCGAATTCCACGCTCGTCAGGCCTTCTTCGATCTTCTCGATGTTGACGGCCGCGCGCTTGGCGGGGACGAGCTCTTCCGGCTCCTTTGCGGCCGGAGCAGGGGTCTCCGCAGGTTCGGCCTTCATGGCGGCGCGAAGCGACGGAATGTTTTCCGGCGCCTTCCAGACGGGCGCCTTTGCCTTTTCGCGCGTCTCGCGGAGGAACTCTTCCTCGGAGAATTGCGGCTCGGGTTCGGCCTCGGCCTCCTTGGAAACCGCGCTTTCTTCAACGGGCGCGGGCTCTTCTTCAGCCTCCTCCGCAGGGAACGCCTCCTCGCGGGCAGGCGTTTCGCCCGGCTCTTCCGCAGCGGATTCCTCTGCGGAAGGCTCCGGGGCCTGCTCCGTTGTCACCGTCTCTTCTGCAGGCGCTTCTTCTGCTGGGATCTCTTCGATAGGCTCATCCTGCGCGAAGGGTTCCTCGGGCTGGCTGCCCGGCGATACTGCCTCCGGCTGCGTGCCATCCTGTTCCTGTGCGCCCGCCGCAGCCCGGATCTCCGCCACTTCCTCGGGCGTAAACTCCATGGTGGCCTCTTCGGCCGGCCTGCGCGAGGCGCGCCTTTCCTGCAGTTCCTGCATCTTGGCGGCCCGCTGCTCGGCGAGGCGGTGCTTTTCCTGACGCCGCTCCTCCTCGCGCTTTTCTTCGCGCTCGTGCCAGCTGACGCTGCGGTTCTTGTCGCGCTCCATGCGCTCGGCTTCCTTGGCGATCTTTCTGGCTTCCGCGCGCTCCTGCGCCTCGATCTCGCGCTGCGTCAGCTTGTGCTTGCGCATGTACATGGCGTAGATGAGCTGGGAAAACCCGTTGACGATGAACGCTCCGCCGACCAGGAACATGGGGTCGATCTCGCTCGTGAGCGAAGGCATCAGCATGATGAGCCCCAGAATGGTGCCCATCATGGCCAGCGGCATGATCTTCGCCCAGTCTTTCGGCCTGAAGCGGCTCACCGCGAAACTCTGCGAGATGCGGGTGACCCCTGCCAGGGTCATCCACGTGCCGAAGAACAGCACGACCATGGCGTCGGACACGGAGTTGTTGAGCACGGCAAACCCGAACAGGGCGCAGACCATGCCCTCGACCAGCACGGTGTCGGGCAGACGGTTCGTCCTGCCGGAGATGATGTACGCGCCGAGACTGCAGAGCCCCGAGACGAGCATGACGCTGCCGAGGATGAACGCGAGTCCCGTGAACGCGTTCGTATAAAACGCGAATGTGAAGGCTCCCGCTGCGGCCAGCAGGATGCCGGATATGACGGTCAGTATTCTCATGATGAAACCTTTCTGAAACTAATCCATTATAGAGGAACTTGGCGGATTAGTCAAACAAGACCCTTGCGGCAGGGCCGCTTTTGTATTATTCTAAAATAAGGAAAATAGTGCGCGTTGCAAGGAGGGAGTCCATGACAGAATACAAGCCCATCAAGGAAGGAAAAGTCCGCGAGATCTACGACATCGGCGACAGCCTCATCCTGGTCGCTACCGACCGGATCAGCTGCTTCGACGTGATCCTGCACAATACCGTCAGCAAAAAAGGAAAAGTGCTCACCCAGATGTCGAAGTTCTGGTTTGAGCTCACGCAGGACATCGTGCCCAACCACATGATCTCCACGGACGTAAACGACATGCCGGAGTTCTTCCGCCAGCCGCGCTTCGACGGGAACAGCATGATGGTCAAAAAGCTCACGATGCTGCCCGTGGAATGCGTCGTACGCGGATACATCACCGGCAGCGGCTGGGCGAGCTACCAGAAGGACGGCACTGTCTGCGGCATCCGCCTGCCCGAAGGGCTAAAGGAATGCCAGCAGCTGCCCGAGCCCATCTACACGCCGTCCACGAAGGCGGATCTGGGCGATCACGACGAGAACATCTCCTTCCTGGAGAGCGTCGTCTGGCTCGAGGACCGCTTCCCCGGCTGCGGCTACAAATACGCCTGCGCCCTGCGCGACCTTACGCTGAAGCTCTACAAAAAGTGCGCGGCGTATGCGCTGGAGAGAGGCATCATCATCGCGGACACGAAGTTCGAGTTCGGCCTGGACGAAGACGGAAACATCGTGCTGGGTGACGAGATGCTGACGCCCGACAGCTCCCGCTTCTGGCCGCTGGAAGGCTATGAACCCGGCAAGGGTCAGCCCTCCTTCGACAAGCAGTTCGCCCGCGACTGGCTCAAGGCCAACGAGCACGACTGGACGCTGCCGCAGGACATCGTGGACAAGACCATCGCCAAGTACGAGCAGGCCTTCGAACTGCTCACCGGCAAACCCCTGGAATAGGAGGGAAGGGCGATGAAGAGGCTCATCCTCATTCTGCTGCTCATATTGACGCTTGCACTGACGATGGCGGGCTGCAAGGGAAAGAAGGCAAACGTGGAAGAAATCGATGCGCCGACGTATTCGGACGCGCTGGAAGGGCTGAAAGAAGGAACGCTGCTGATCGACTATTTCGAACAGCCGCAGGCGGTCCCCGGCGACACCCATTATTCCGAGCTCGTCCTCTACAGCCTCGACGCGGAACACCTTACGCTCACGAGTTATACCCGCGAGAGCGAAGAGGCGCCCGAAAAAGAGGTCAGCTACATCGTTCCGGTCTCGGTCTACGACGAGGCCATGGCGGCCATCGACAAGGCGGAGATGGGCGCGTGGAAGGACCACGACGACTACAGCGGGATCACGGGCTTCCTGTACGTGACGAAATTCTACCGCGATGGGGAGTACACCCGGGTCACGTCCGAGCACATGCCCGATAATGGCAAGGAATCGTTCTGGACGGTTTGGAGCATCCTGTCGAAGAACATGAAAGAGGAGAATCTGGTTCCTTAGCGCAGAAGATCGCACGAAAAAGCCGCCGCAGAGTTTGGTTTTGTGCGAACAAATGAACCGGAAATACGTGCGCGGCGGCTCTCTTCTTTAAGACGGAGCCATCATAACACGCGTAAAGTCCCATAAATGGGTCTTGCAAGAGTTTTTTCAGAAAATGGGCGGGTCACCGCCCGGAAACGCAAAAGGAAGAAAAGGAGAAAGAGATGTTAGGAACTATCATTGGTGTGATCATCGTTCTGCTGCTGATCATCCTCGCCATTCGCTGCATCTGCATCGTACCGCAGGCAAGCGCGTGGATCGTGGAAGCGCTCGGCCAGTACAAGGCGACCTGGGGCGCCGGCCTGCACTTCAAGGTGCCCATCATTCATCGCATCGTCAAGAAAGTGTCCCTGAAGGAGCAGGTCGCGGACTTTGAACCGCAGCCGGTCATCACGAAGGACAACGTTACGATGATGGTCGACTCGGTCGTGTTCTTCTACATTTTCGACGCGAAGCTGTTCGCCTACGGCGTGGAGCGTCCCATCGCCGCCATCGAGAACCTGTCTGCGACGACGCTGCGCAACATCATCGGTTCCATGACGCTGGACGAAACGCTCACGAGCCGCGACGACATCAACAGCCGCATCACGTCCATCCTCGACAACGCAACGGACAAGTGGGGCATCAAGGTCAGCCGCGTTGAGGTCAAGAACATCGCGCCGCCGCGCAGCATCCAGGAAGCGATGGAAAAGCAGATGAAGGCTGAACGCGAAAAGAGAGAAGCGATCCTCACCGCCGAAGGTAAGAAGCAGAGCGCGATCACGCTCGCCGAAGGTGAAAAGGAAGCCGCGATCCTGCGCGCAGAAGCCGTCAAGCAGCAGCGCATCCGCGAGGCTGAAGGTGAAGCCGAAGCCCTGCTCGCCGTGCAGAAGGCGCGGGCCGAAGGTATCAAGCTCATCAACGAGGCGGGCCCGTCGGCCGGTTACATCACGCTGGAGAGCTACAAGACCGCCGAAAAGATGGCGGACGGCAAGGCCACGAAGATCATCGTGCCCTCCGACATCGCCAATCTGGCAGGCACGCTCGGCGCGCTGTCTGCTGCCGTCAAGGATGAGCCTGCCAAGGAAGGCAAGGCCGAATAATGTACGGCGGGGTGCAGGAGATGATAGCCGGTATATTTGCTTTTCTCAGCAGCATCCTGCCGCTGATCGTCGTACTGTTCGTGCTGAGCAGGGTCAGCAAGGCCGCAAAGAACACCCGCAGAAGCCAGGGCGATCCGAACGCGTGGCTGCGGCAGAATACGCAGCAGACGCCGTCCGCCTGGAGCGGGCCGGGCAGGTCTTCGGGCAGCGGCAAGCTGGTACGGCCGCTGTCGTCCGGCAACTCCGGTGAGTATCACGCGCCGGCAACGCTTGAGCCTTCCAAGGTCTCGGACAAGCGCGCCCTGGGCAAATCGCTGGGCTCTTCGATGAGAGCGGAAGGCAGATCCAGTCTGGCGGAAACGTTCATGAAGGACGATCGCCAGCACGACTGGCTGGCGCGGCAGATGCGCGAAGAGGAGCGCATCCTGCGCCGCGGCGATCTGATGGATCTGGGTGCCTCTCACGCGGCGAGCTGCGATGCGGAGATGCTGAAGCGCTACCATCTGTTCGCGGAGCACGACGATTCCGTGGACAACGGAGAATATTGAGAAACCGGACCCAATAACGGTAAAGCGGGCGGTTTTTCCTCGATCTCATCGGGGAAAACCGTCCTTTTTTATCCTGAAAAATTTTTCAAAAACCCGTTGACAATTATATCGTCATCCGATATACTCTAATCACGATATATCGAGAGGCGATATAGCGGTCGCCGATAGAAAGAAGTGAACGTATGATAGACAGCATAGCATTAACGGAAAGCACCTACTACATCCTGCTTTCGCTGGTCAGTCCGCAGCACGGCTACGGGATCATGCAGCAGGCGGAGGAACTGTCCAAAGGCCGGGTACGGCTGGCGGCGGGCACTCTGTACGGCGCACTCAGCGCCATGGTGGACAAGGGCTGGATCGAACAGCTGCCCGTTGAGAGCGGCAGCCGCAAGAAAGAGTATCAGCTGACGCAGCGCGGCCGGGTCATCCTGGAAAAGGAAGTGGCGCGGCTGAGGGAACTGGCGGACAACGGGGAGCGCATTTTGGGAAAGGCGCAGGAGGCATAGCATGAGCGAGAGAAAGACGATCAAAAAGTGGTTTTGGGTCTGGGACTTCGACAAGGAAGAGCGCTGGCTGAACGAGATGGCGCTCGAGGGCTGGGTTCTGGACGGCGTTGGCTGGTGCACGTACCGTTTTAAGCGCTGCGAGCCTGGCGAATACACGGTGCGGCTGGAGATGCGGCCTTATGACGAAGGATACGTAAGCTTTATGGAAGAGTCCGGCGCGGAATTCATCGGCCGCATGATAATGTGGATCTATTTCCGCAAGAAAGCGGCGGACGGCGCGTTCGACATCTACTCCGACATCGATTCCAAGATCGCGCATCTGGACCGCATCGGCCGCATGCTGGCCATCATCGGCGGGCTGAACCTGTTCATCGGGCTCCTGAACAGTTTTCAGGGATCGCCCGTTGGCTGGCTCAACCTGGTCTGCGCCACAGTCCTGATGTACGGCCTCGGCCGCATCCACGGCAAGAAGGAGTCTCTGGAGTTCGACCGCCAGCTGCGGGAGTAGCTGCTCCGGAAGGACAGAATGCAACCTAAAATAACGAAAAACATAGTTTTGCGTTATTTTGGGTTGGTGGAAAGATAGGCAACCATGCTTTACAATAATCATAGAAATTCAATTCGCGGAGGTTTTTATGAGTATTGCGGAAGTGCGGGGCCTCGTCAAGAAATACCCGTCATTTACGCTGAAAGACGTGTCTTTCAGCATCGAAAGCGGCCGGATCACGGGCTTCATCGGCAGAAACGGCGCCGGCAAGACCACGACGATCAAGGCCATGCTGAACCTCATCCACCCGGACGGCGGCAGTGTCTGCTACTTCGGACAGCCGCTGATGACAGATGAGGCGGCGATCAAGAAGCGGCTCGGATATTCGACGGGCACGGTCAGCTGGTATCCGAGAAAGAAGATCCGCGACATCGCATCCATCGTCCGGCGGTTCTACGATACCTGGGACGACGCGGCCTACCGGAAGTATCTCGATCTGTTTCAGCTCGATGAGGCGAAGACGCCGCTGGCGCTGTCCGAGGGCATGAAGGTGAAGTTCAACCTTCTCCTGGCGCTGTCTCACAGGGCGCAGGTGCTGATCCTGGACGAGCCGACCAGCGGGCTGGACCCGTTTTCCCGCAACGAGCTGCTGGATCTGTTCACCGAGCTGAAGAAGGAAGGCGTCGCGGTGTTCTTCTCCACCCACGTCATCTCGGACATCGAAAAGTGCGCAGACGACATCGTGTACATCTCGAAGGGCGAGATCGTCGCGGCCATGCCGAAGGCGGATTTCGAAGCGCGGTTCTCCCTGGACGGAGAGACGCTGGAGGATACGATGCTGCGGCTGGAAAGGGGGGAGATCCATGCGTAACGTTCTGCTGAAGGAAATGAAACTGAGCGCGTCCGTGCTCTCGTACCTGTTCATCGCATTCGGAGCGATGTTCCTGCTTCCCGGCTACCCCGTCCTCTGCGGCGCGATCTTCTCCTCGCTGGGGATCTTTCAGACCTTCCAGACGGCGCGGGAAGCGAACGACACCGTGTTCTCCGTGCTGCTGCCCATCGCCAAGCGGGACGTGGTGAAAGGCCGCTATATGTTCACCTGCTTCATCGAGGCCTGCACGCTGGCGCTGATGGCGGTCTGCACAGGCCTTCGGATGACCCTCCTGGCGGGGTCAGCGGTGTACCGCTCAAACCCGCTGATGAACGCGAATCTCTTCGCCCTGGGCGCGGCGTTCTTCCTTTTCGGATTGTTCAACTGGATCTTCGTGGGAGGATTTTTCAGGACGGGCTACCAGTTCGGAAAGCCCTTCGTAGGCTTTCTGATCGCTGGTTTTCTCTCCATCGGCGCGTTCGAGGCGTTGCACCACATCCCGGGACTGGAAAAGCTGAACGCATTCGGGACGGACTGCATCGGCCTGCAGCTGGGGTGCCTGGCTGCGGGGGTCATCGCCTTCCTGCTGATGACCCTGCTGTCCTGCCGAGATGCGTGCAGACATTTTGAGACTATCGACCTGTAAAGGAGGCCGGCCATGCTGAAGGATAATCTGGCGATGCTTCGCAAGATCAACGGGTATTCCCAGGAGGAGATCTCCGAGAAGATAGGCATTTCTCGCCAGGCCTATGCGAAGTGGGAGAGCGGTGCGACCATCCCGGACGTGGAGAAATGCAGCCTCCTGGCGAAAGTGTACGGAACGACCGTCGACGCCCTGCTCAAGACCGAATCGGTGGAGGGCGTCGGGCTGATCCCTCCGGCCCCGGAAGGCAAGTATCTCTGGGGGGCCGTCACGATCAACGACAGGGGGCAGATCGTCATCCCCAAGGAAGCGCGGGACAAGTTCGGACTGTCCGGCGGACAGCGGCTCATCGTCTGCAGCGACGAGCAGGGGATCGCGCTCATCCAGGCGGAGGTGTTCGAGAAAGGCCTGCAAAGCATCATGGAGTACCTGTCTTCGCAGAAGGAATAACGCTTGAAAACACGCAAAAAGCCCCGCTCGGAGCATTTCCGGGCGGGGCTTTCGCTTTGATCGATCTACTGGCAGAGCTTTGCGACGACGCCGGAGATCACCTTGCCGTCGGCCTTGCCCTTGAGGTCGGCCATGACGGTCTTCATGATGAGGCCCTTGTTCTTGCTGGCGATGACATCCGCGTATTTCTCCTGAAGCAGGGCTTCCACCTCCTCGGCGGACAGCATCTTCGGCGCGAACTCCTCGATGACCGCCAGGTGCGCCTTGTACTGCGCCAGCAGGTCTTCCCGGCTGGCGGGGCAGGTCTCGATCTGCTCCTTGGCGCTCTTGACTTCCTTGAGGATGGCCTGGGTCACCATCTCCTCGGGGATGTCGTCCCGGCAGCCGGCGTCGATGGCGAGCTTTTTCGCAGCCGCCACGAGCGCGGAGATCGATTCCTTGCGCTCCTTCTGACCCGCTTTGAGTGCTTTGATCATCTCTGCCTGCAGTGCTTTGAATTCCATGTATCGTATCCTCCTTTTCGGTGTGCTGCTCTTTGGAAAATATTTTACCACGAAATGCGCGGGATAGATTACAATAAACATATGAGCAAGCAAACAATTTACGATGTCGCGGTGCTGGGAGCAGGCGCCGCGGGCCTGATGGCGGCCATCGCCGTCAGGCGGTCCGAGCGGGGGCTGACCCTCGCACTGCTCGAAAAAAACGATAAGGCGGGCAAGAAGCTTTACGCCACTGGAAACGGACGCTGCAACCTGCTGAACAGGACCGCCCGCGCGGAGGACTACCGCAGCGGGGAGGCGACCGCGCTTTCCGGAAAGGCGAGCGAAAAAACGATCGCCTTCGCGGGCGCCGCGCTGGACCTCTGCGGGCCCGAGCGGCTGCAGGAACTGTTCGCGGAGCTTGGCCTCGAGTGCCGTGAGGAGGAGCAGGGGAGGCTGTACCCCAGGAGCCTGCAGGCCGCCAGCGTCGTGGAGGCGCTGGAGCGCGGCGCGTTCGGAGCGGCCGGTCCGGGCTGTCCGGCAGAGATCCTGTACGGGTTCGATGCACGTACGGCGTTCCGGGACGGAGACGTGTTCCGCGTGGAAGCTTCGGACGGCAGGACGGTGCTGTGCCGCCGGCTCATCCTGGCGGGCGGCGGAAAGGCCGGCATCCAGTACGGCTGCGAAGGACGTCCCCTGAAGATCGCGCAAAGCTTTGGATGCCGGGTCATCAAGCCCATCCCTGCGCTTACAGGGCTCGTCTGCGAGGAGGAGAGCCTGCTGCGGCAGCTCGCCGGCGTGCGCGTGCGCGGCAGGGTCAGGCTGCTTTGCCGCAGAGCGGGGGAGTGCCGCGATCGGCTGCTGGGCGAAAGTGAAGGGGAGATCCAGTTCAATGCGGACAGCGTCAGCGGCATCTGCGTGATGGACGTTTCCCGGGGTTTCCGCACCGATGGCGCGCTGGGCGCCGGTGAACGCTTCGCGCTGCAGCTCGATCTCTTCCCGGAGTGTTCCGGGGAAGAACTGCAGACGAAACTGGAGGACAGAAAAAAGGTTCTCGGCGACTATTTCCTGGTTGCGCTGCTGCCCCGGAAACTGGCGGATCTCGCAGAAAAGCGCTGCCAGGATGCGGAGGAACTGTCTCAGCTTCTGAAGGGCATGCGGTTTACGCCGGTCGCGAGCAAAGGCTGGAAGGAGGCTCACACCACCAGCGGCGGCGTGGCGCTCGACGAGGCGGACCCGAAGACCATGGCATCCGCGCGCGAGCCGGGCCTGTATTTCGCAGGAGAGATCCTGGACATGGACGGCCCTTGCGGTGGATACAGCCTCACCTGGGCGTTCGCCAGCGGCTGGATCGCGGGCAGCGCGGCTGCGGCATCCCTGGAAGGCCGGACGGCGGAGACCCTATAAAACATGGAATTTGTAAGGATACACGAAATTAAAATACGGGCGGAAGAGATGCGCGAACTCCGCGATGCGGGGGACGGCCTTTTGGACCGGGACCCGTCTTTTCGTCCCGAGGCCGGTCCTTTCGAGCCCGGGGAGCTTGAGCGCTTCCTGGCCCGCCGCGCGGAGAGGCGTCTGCGCCTTCCGGCGGGGAGCCTGCGGCAGGTCCGCATCGCGAAGGAATCCCTGGACGCCCGGGAGAAGCCGGCTGTCTACCGGGTCTTCAGCCTGGACGTGCTGAACAGCGAATTCGAGGCGGAAGAGCTGCTGGCGCTCGCGCGCCACGCAC
This sequence comes from Clostridia bacterium, assembly GCA_024682015.1. Lineage (GTDB taxonomy): Bacteria > Bacillota > Clostridia > Peptostreptococcales > Anaerovoracaceae > RUG11894. Next base: position 21,809 of record JAIKZT010000011.1, on the reverse strand, counting down.
ACGCGAAGGCTGCGCTGATGCAGCCGGAAACGGTTGGTTTTCCAAAGCCGGGGTCGTATCCGCAGCCGGAAGGGGCGCTGCGTCCCGTCGTGGCCGGATTCGGACCCTGCGGCATATTCGCCGCGCTCACGCTGGCAGAGGCGGGGAGGCGGCCCATCGTGCTCGAACGCGGCGCGTCCATGGATGCGCGCGTGGCGGCGGTGGAGCGCTTCTGGCGCGAAGGCGTGCTGGATCCTGCCTCGAACGTGCAGTTCGGCGAAGGCGGGGCCGGCAGTTTTTCCGACGGCAAGCTCACGACGGGCACGAAGGACCCTTCGCACCGACTGATCCTGCAGGCGTTCGTGGATGCAGGCGCGCCGCGGGACATCCTGTACCGGCAGCATCCGCACGTGGGAACGGACGTCCTGCGGCGGGTCGTCGTGAACCTTCGCCGGCGGATCGAAGACCTGGGCGGGATCGTGTGCTTCGGCACGAAGCTCGCCGGCCTGGATATCCGCAGCGGACGGCTTTGCGGCATATGGACGGAGAACGATGCGCAGAGGGCGTATCTGGAGACGGATGCGCTCATCTTTGCGCTGGGTCACAGCGCCAGGGACAGCTTCGCCATGCTGCTGGAAGCGGGCCTGGCCCTGGAGCAGAAGCCGTTCTCCATGGGCGTACGCATCGAGCACCGGCAGGAAGACGTCGACATGGCGCAGTTGGCGGCTCCGCACGAGGCGCTGGGCGTCGGCGCGGCGGAGTACAAGCTCTCCTGCCGCACGAAGGCGGGCCGGGGCGTCTACACGTTCTGCATGTGCCCGGGCGGCTATGTGGTGGCTTCGGCTTCGGAGGAAGGCGGGCTTTGCACGAACGGCATGAGTGACCGCGCCAGAGACGGCCGCAACGCCGATTCCGGTCTGCTCGTGGACGTGCGGCCGGAAGATTTCGGCAGCTCTCATCCCCTGGCAGGCGTTGAATTTCAGCGGAAGTACGAGCGCCTGGCCTTTGAACTCGGCGGCGGCGATTACCGCGCGCCCGCGCAGCGGGTGGGCGATTTTCTGGCGGGGAGACCCTCCGCAGCGCCGGACGAGGCGCTTGACCGCGGCGATCCTCAGGCTGGCAGCGAAACCCGCGGTCCTGAAACGGCAGGTCCCGTGCAGCCCACGTACCGCCCCGGCGTAACCTGGACCGACATCCGAAAGTGCCTGCCTGCTTTCGTGAGCGATTCCCTCGCGGAAGCGCTGCCCGCGCTCGGTCGCAAACTGCATGGATTCGACGCCCCCGAAGCGGTGCTCACGGCGCTGGAAGCCCGCAGTTCTTCTCCCGTGCGGATCCGGCGGGATGAAAGGGGCTTGGCGCTTTGCGATCAGGACAAGTCATGCAAAAGCATTCCGGATGATGGCTCTGTGGCGGTTTCTCAGGCGGACAAAGCCTTCGTCGCCATTGAAGGTCTTTATCCGGCTGGGGAAGGCGCCGGTTATGCGGGCGGCATTATGTCCGCGGCGGCTGACGGCTACCGTGCCGCCATGCGCGTGCTAACAGCGCTGAAGGACTGAACCGCTGGGAATGTCTCCACTAACAGACTGAACCATGGGGGATGGCCGCACTGACGAAGTACCAGCGAGGAATATCCGTCCTGATGGACTGCCTGTGGGGGATGTCTCCTCTGCCAGATTGAAACCTTGGGGACTTGTTGCACGGATGTGCTGCCCGCAGAGGATGTCCCCAGTGATGGTATTTCTGTGGCGAATTGCAACGCGGCACGGAACAATTATCCGCAAAATCGCCAGAATGCGAGAATTGCGGATATAGGTATGGGATAATAGGGTGTCCAAAGGGTTCTGAAACAAGGTATGCAGGTCGATACATGCCTTATATCGTTTCAGAATCCCGATAGGACATTTGGAAGCAGGTCGATAAAGGGTTTGTCATTATCCTGGAATGAAAACAAATATCCGCAAATCATCCTAAACAGGCGATTTGCGGATATCTTTTACGTTCCGCGAATCCATACGGATCATCATATGGAATGATTCATTTGGAGGGGGTGAATAATACGGGTATATATGCACGATCCCAGTATATTATGCAACATTTTGTGATAACTCTGGAACTCCATGCCAAGGCCATAAATGGGCAGTAATGGGAACTTTAAGTCCACAGAGCGAGATGCATCCTTTTCCATGCCGTTTGACCAAGCCAACAGTCTGCAACTAGTGAAAGATTCGCTACTCCCATTGTTTGATCAGGTCTGTCGCTCGTATCGGCTGGCAAATTCGTTGCCTGCAGCAATTGATAAATCCACCACTCGCAACCACTGACAAATCCACCGCTCCCAGCATTTGATTAGATCTGCCGCTCCCGACGGCTGGCGAATTCGTTGCCTGCAGCAATTGATAAATCCACCACTCGCAACCACTGACAAATCCACCGCTCCCAGCATTTGATTAGATCTACCGTTTCCGACGTCTGGCGAATTCAACGCCTGCAGAAACTGGAAAATGTATCTCTTGCAACAACTGGTAAATTCATTGCTCTCAGCGTTTGATCAGATCCATCCCTTGGGGCGATTGAGAAGGGGCTTCCGCTGATCAGCGCAGCAGGCTTTTTCCTTCCATTTCGAGCGGCTGGAGCAGGCTTGCGGCTTCCAGCATGGTCGGTGCGATGTCACATAGCGCACCGTCCGACAATCCGGTAAAACAAGGCTGCGGGTCACTGTCTGCGGCTGTTTTGTGCAGGCCTCGACCGGCTGGGGCGTCTGCAGCGCCGCAGGATGCGGCGTCTTTGGCGAAGTCGCAGAAGATGAATGGCACCGGGTTCGTGGAGTGGGCCGTTACCACGTTGCCTGCCTCGTCGAGCATCTCGTCCGCGTTGCCGTGGTCCGCCGTAATGAACAGGCGGCCGCCTGCCTTGCGCATGGCTTCGCAGACCCGCCCCACGCAGGCGTCCACCGTCTCCACGGCCTTGACGGCCGCATCGAACACGCCGGTGTGGCCGACCATGTCGCAGTTGGCGAAGTTCAGGATGATGAAGTCCGGGCAGTCCGCTGCCGAAAGCTGCGCGCAGACCGCGTCCGTGACTTCGGGGGCGCTCATGGAGGGCTGCAGGTCGTAGGTCGCGACCTTGGGGGAGGGAATGAGGATGCGTTCTTCGCCCGGATACGGCTCTTCCACGCCGCCGTTGAAGAAGAACGTTACGTGCGCATATTTCTCCGTCTCCGCGATGCGAAGTTGTGTCAGGCCGAGGCCGGAGACGTATTCGCCGAGCGTGTTTTTCAACTGCTTGGGCGGGTAGGCGACGAGCACGTTCGGGATGGCCGCGTCGTAGGTCGTCATACAGACATAGCAGAGGTCCTTTACGACGCGCTGCCGCTCAAAACCGTCGAAGTCCGGATCCACGAACGCCCGCGTGATCTCCCGCGCCCGGTCCGGGCGGAAGTTCGCGAAGATGACGGCTGCGCCGTCCTCGATGGCGTCAAACCCGTTGCAGACGCGGGCCCGCACGAATTCGTCGGTCTCATCCATGGCGTAGGCGGCCTTCACCGCATCGCTGCCGCCGATGGAGCCCGGCAGAACCGGCTCGGTGAGCGCTTCGTAGGCTTCTTTGACCCGCTCCCAGCGCTTGTCGCGGTCCATGGCGTAGTAGCGCCCGCAGACGCTGCCGATGCGGTAGGAGGCGTCCAGACCGCTGTCCCGGAGCGTTTTCTCCTCTGCCTGCAGCGCGCGCTCCATGTCCTCGACGTAGCCTGCGCCCGACGTGGGCGGCGTGTCGCGGCCGTCCAGAAAGCAGTGCACCCAGAGCGTCTGAACGCCCCGCGCAGCCGCCAGGCGCGCCAGCGCCTTGATGTGTTCGATGTGCGAATGCACGCCCCCGTCGGACATCAGCCCGAACAGGTGCAGGGCAGTGCCGCGTGACTTCACATGATCTATCGCAGCCGCAAAGGCTTTGTTTTCGAAGAAGACGCCGCTCTCGATGTCTGCCGTGATCTTGGCCAGATCCTGCCAGACGACGCGCCCCGCGCCCATGTTCGTATGACCCACTTCGGAATTGCCCATCTGCCCGTCGGGCAGGCCGACGGCTCTGCCCGAGGCCTGCAGCTGCGCGTGGGGATGAGCCTTCCAGATCGCGTCCAGGTTTGGCGTTCTGGCTGCCGCGATAGCGTTCCCAGGGCCTGCCGGCGCGAGGCCGAACCCGTCCATGATGCAGAGCATGACGGGCCTGTATTTCATCGCATTGGTTTTGTTCATAGAGTTTCGTGCCCTCCGATCCTTTAGATTGTACCACAAATGGGCCTATCCGTAGTGTATAATGTGAAATGTGGAGTTGCCCCTCTGGCAGGCTTGAACCGCTATCCAACGCTCGGCCCGCTTTTGCCCTCCGCCCCTCCTTCGTCGGGCCCTGCGGGCAGCGCTTGCGACGACCTCGCTTATGGATAGCGGATCCTCGCGTCATACGCTTAAGGACATTCCATTGCTGGCAGGACATTATATCATAGCTTGGATAATAATGGTCGGCCGACAGGACCCCGAAGACATTTGAGCAATTGGCTGTATTCATACAAGGAGAGCACATGGCCTGGACAGACAGTCAGAAGAGAGCGATCGAGGCAAATGGAAACAATTTTCTCGTATCCGCGGCAGCGGGTTCGGGCAAGACGTCCGTGCTCGCGGAACGCGTGAAGAAGCTCATTCTTGAGGACCGCGTGGATCTGGACAGCATGCTCATCGTCACGTTCACGAACGCTGCCGCCGCGGAGATGAAGCACCGCATCTACGGCACGCTCAGCGAAAGGCTGGCAGCGGAGAAGGATCCGGCCGAGCAAAGGCGCCTGCGCGCGCAGCTGTCCGGCATCGGGCGGGCCAACATCAGCACGTTCAGCAGTTTCGCCCTGGAGATCGTTCACCGGTACTACCACGTGATCGGCATCCAGCCGGGCCTGGGGATCTGCGACGAATCCCGTCAGGAGGTCCTCATGCGGGAGGCGATGGACGAGCTGATGGAAGAGCGCTATGCCGCAGAAGACGGGGATTTCCGCGCCTTCCTGGACTGCTATGCCCGGCCCGACAGCGACGAACCCGTCCGCGGCATGATCCTTTCGTTCCATAAAGTTCTCCAGAGCCTGCCCTATCCGGACGAGTGGATGGACAGCCTGGCAGGTCCGGGCGACGCGGATGTCTTCCTGGATTTCGCCGCGCAGCAGGCCTCGTCGCACATCCTCGCGGCGCACGCGTATTTTGAAAAGGCCTGCGAGGAGCTGTCGGGACTTCCTCGCCTGGAGGAAAAGGTCCGCCTGGACATGCTGTGCTTCGAGGCGGCGCATGCGCACGCGCGGACAGGCGATTTTTCCGGCGCGCTGGCCGCGCTGCCCGCCAAGTTTACGACGCTGGCAGCCTCCAAGGCGGAGAAGGCGGATTGGGAAGCCGTCAAAGAAATCGTCCAGGGCCTTCGGGCTAATGCGAAGAAGCACCTCGACGCAGCGAAGAAGGACTATCTGGGGGTCACCCGCGAGGAGCTCGAAAAAGAGCGCGAAATGGGCCTCAAACCCCTGCGGACGCTCATTTCCCTTACGAAAGACTTTTCGGCGCGCTACGGGGCGAAAAAGAGCCTTCTGGGGCTGCTGGATTTCGGGGATATAGAACACTTCGCGCTGCAGATCCTGAAGGACGAGAACGTGCGCCGCGAATACCGCGAAAAGTTCTCCTGCATCTTCGTGGACGAGTATCAGGACAGCAACATGGTGCAGGAAGAACTCATCCGCAACGTGTCCCGGGGCGACAACGTCTTCATGGTCGGCGACGTCAAGCAGAGCATCTACAAGTTCCGCCTGGCCGAGCCCGAGCTGTTCCTGCGGAAGGCGGAAGCGTTCAGGACAGGCGATGGCGGCGAGCTCATCGCGCTGAACAGCAATTTCCGCAGCAAAAGTCCGGTGATCGCACTCGTCAACCGGGTTTTCGAACAGCTGATGACCCGCAGCTCCTGCGGCATGGATTATACGCAGGATCAGCGCCTCGTCGAAGGCGCCACCTACGAAGGCGAGCACCTGTATCCGCCCCGGTTTTACCTCGTGGATATGGCGGAGGATGCGTCGGATGATGCCGGCGAAAGCGGCGAGGCTGGCGGCGGGGAGATCGGTTCCGCCGGCGGCCCGTCCGTCGACGAGGAGATCGAGGAGCTGAAGGCGGCGGAGCTGGAAGCGCTGCAGGCCGCGCGGCTCATCCGCGAGTACCATGGCAAGACCATTCACGACGGCAAGGTGAAGGATCCCGCGAAGCAGGACAGGCCTCTTGCGTACCGCGACATGGCCGTGCTGATGCGGGCGACGAGAAACGACGGCGAGGTCTTCTATAAGACGTTCCTGGAAGCGGGCATCCCGGTCTATCTCGAGCGCAGCGAAGGGTACTTCGACACGGTGGAGATCCAGGTGTTTCTGAACCTGCTGAGGCTCATCGACAACCGCAGCCAGGACGTGCCGCTGCTGTCCGTCCTGCGCGCGCCGGTCTTTGGCTTTTGCGCATCGGACCTGGCGGACATCCGTATCTGGGCCATGGGACGGGGTGAAACGCGCGCGCCGTACAACCGCATTTTCGCGGAATACTGCGAGGAAGGACCCGAAGGGCTTCTTCGGGACAGATGCGCAGCCTTCGCGGCAAAATTGGATCGGTGGCGGCGCGAAGCGCAGTACATGCCTTTGGGCGATTTCCTGTGGCAGCTGCTGGACGAGACGGGCTACGCGGTATTCGCCGGAGCTGCGCCGGAAGGCGTGCAGCGGCTGGCGAACCTGCGGACGCTCACGGAAAAGGCGCAGGAGTACGACGCGAAGGACGTGGGAGGGCTGTACGGATTCATCAACTACATCGACGCGATCGCCGGCAAGGAGCTGAAGGTCTCCGTCGGCCAGGCGAAGGTGATGTCCGAAAGCGAAGACGTCGTGCGCATCATGACCATCCACAAGAGCAAAGGCCTCGAATTCCCCTTCGTGCTGCTGGCGGGCCTGGGCAAATCGCGCAACAACCGGCAGGATACGTCGCTGGCGGCCTTCCACAAGGACATGGGCGCGTCGCTGCGCCTCGTGAATCCGAAGACAGGCCTCTATCACGAACCGCTTTCCATGGAACTCATCCGAAAGCGGAAGAAGGCGGAGGAATTGGCCGAGGAGGTCCGCGTGCTCTACGTGGCGCTGACCCGCCCCAAGGACGTCCTCCTGATGACGGCGACGGCGAGAAATGCGGATTCCAAGCGGAAGAACGCGCGCTGCCTGGCGCCGTCGGACATCGCCCGCGCGCCGGACTACGCGACGCTGCTGCTCTCCCTGCTGGGGGAAGACTGCCTCGAGATCGTGCCGCAGCGAACGCTGCAGGACGCGAAGAAACAGGCTCTGCAGGAATCGGAGGATCTCGCGCGGGATCTGCGGACGGGCTTTCATGTGTCCTCCGAAGAACTGGATGAAGCGCTGCGCGCCGAGATCGCCTCGCGCCTCGCCTTCGACAGCAGCTCGGAGCTTTCGGAGCAGGAAAAGCGCAAGTACAGCGTATCCCAGATCGCGCGGATGGCCCGGGAAAAGTCTGCGCTGCCCCGCCGGCTGGAGGCGGAAGGGCTTTCGTCGGATGACCCGCCTCAAGGAGCGGACGCGGGCATCGTGCCCGATCCCGATGCGCCGGCGAAGCTGCCCGTCTTTCTGTCCGGAAAGCGCCGCATGAGCGCGGCGGCGCGCGGGACTGCCTACCACACTATCATGGAGCATCTGCCGTTCACGTGGGAATCGTACGAGCCGATGGAGGTCTCGTCCTTCATGGACGGCCTGCTCGAAAAGCACGTCCTGACGGAGGATGAGCGCTCCGTCGTGGACCCGGACCGCGTCTGCGCGTTCTTCGGGTCAGCGGTCGGCCTCGCGGCGCGAAAAGCGGCAACGGCCGGAACGCTGCGCAAGGAAGCGCCCTTCACGATGAGCCACGAGCTCGACGGGCGGACCGTGCTCGTTCAGGGCACCATCGACTGCTATTTTGAAGAGGATGGCGGCTGGGTTCTCGTGGACTACAAGTCGAACTACGTCGACCGCGGCCGGCGCGAGGAGGAGATGGCGCGCCTGCGCGAGGAGTATCTCCCACAGCTGGCCCTGTATCGGGAGGCTTTGGAAGGGATCACCGGAAAACCGGTGCGAAAAGCCGTTCTCTATCTGTTTGGAATTGACGAGGAGCTGTCCATCGATGATCAACAACCCTGATCTGCATATGCATACGTATTACAGCGACGGCAAGGAGGCGCCCGCGGTCGTGGTGAGACGCGCTCTGAAAGCGGACTGCGACGTCTGCGCCATCACGGACCACGACGGCATGGGCGGCGTGGAGGAAGCTGTCGCGGAAGGAAAGCGGCTGGGACTGCCCGTCATCCGCGGCGTGGAGTTCTCCGCCGTCTGGGAAGCGCCCGTCGAGGGATTTGAAGGCGTTTCGCACTACATGCACATCCTCGGCTACGGAATGGATCCCGGTTATGAGCCGCTGAAGAAAAAGCTCGCCTTCATCCTGGAGAAGCGCGCTGCCCGCAACGAAAGCCTGCGGCAGATCTTCGTCGCGAAGGGGTATCCGATGACGATGGAGGAGCTGAAGAGCTACGCCGTGAACGGTTTCGTGGGCAAAGTTGCCTTTGCCCGGCTGTTCACGGACAGAGGCGTGTGCGAAAGGCCGGAGGAAGCGTTCGACAGGACCGACCTGCTGGCCAGTCCCGAGGTGAAGGCCGTCCATCGCTACAAGATACCCGCGGAGGAGGCGATCGCCCTGATCAACGGGGCGGGCGGCAAGGCCTTTTTTGCCCATCCGTTCCAGCTGTCATTCAAGCCGGACAGGGACGAATCAGACGAAACGTACCGCCGGCGCATGGAGGCGGTCATACGGGGGCTGGCTCAGGCCGGCCTTGCCGGCATCGAATGCTACTACCCCACGCACAGCCCCGAGCAGACGGAATTTCTGCTGGACATGGCGAAGCGCCTGGGCCTGCTCGTGTCGCGGGGATCGGATGACCACGGCGAAAACGCCCGGCTTATCAAGCGCATGGGCAACTTTTCCACGCAGCCGGACCTTTCCGTGTTACAATGGATAGAGGATTTCATTTGAGAGGAGTTTGCGTATGAACGGCAATATGGGACAGCTCATCGGCGACGTGCTGCTGGCTCTCTTCACATTTTTCGGCGTTGTGCCGGTGCTGCTGACGACGGTGGCGCAGTTTACGGTGCTGAAGCAGTTCAGCGAGGAGATGGTGCGGGAGGGCGTCATCGCGCGGCAGACGGTGAAGGACCTGCTGCCGAAAAAACAGATCGCCGGCGTCATCATCTCAGCGCTCATGCTGTTCGTGCTCTTCACCGCCTGCATCAGGACGGCGCCTTTCGGATGGGTGTGCGCGGGCATACCCTTTGTCGTGGGGCTCATCCGATACCGCCACATCGTCGAGTTCAACAGCTTTACGGTCAAGCGCTTCCAGAGCAACTTCAAGGGCGAGTACGACACAAAAAAATTAAACAGATACATTGAAGCGAGGTTTTAAGAATAGGAGACAATGTTTATGAACGAAGTGTATGAATTTTTAAAGGCATGCGGTACGTATTATCTGGCTACGGCGGACGGCGATCAGCCCCGGGTACGGCCCTTCGGCACGGTGGATCTCTACGACGGATGCCTGACGATTCAGACTGGCAAGGTGAAGGACGTGTCCAAGCAGATGGAGTCCAACCCCAAGGTCGAGATCTGCGCTTTCAACGGCAGCGAATGGATCCGCGTATGCGGCAAGGCTGTCGCGGATGACAGCGTGGAGGCCGTCGCCCACATGCTGGAATCCTATCCGGATCTGAAGGCCATGTATGCGCCCGGCGACGGTAACGCCGTGGTTTATCGCATCACGGAGGCTGTTGCCACCATCAGTTCCTTTACGGCGCCGCCCCGGGAGATCCGGTTCTAAAAGGCGCGAAGGACAGCTCAAAAGCAGCTGAGACGGCTTGTCTGCAGGCCGTCTCTTTTTTATGCAAATAATGGTAAATTTTTCTTGACAAAGAGACTGGATATAATTTACAATTCCATCATACCGCTGGGCGGTGCCTCCTCTGATTACGGAGCCTTCGGGCAAAGGAAAGGAGGTGATCCTATGGTGACATATGAAGGACTATTCCAATACACCTTGGTGTTGCTTACGGTCCTGATTGCAGCCGCGGCCTGGAAAGGCCGCAAAAAATAGGATCAGCCGCTGGATAAGCGGCTGATTCTACTCAACTTTTAGAGGAGACACCGCCGTCCAACAGCGGTATTTTCGTCCCTCAAATCATATATATCACAGATTTTGCCAATTTGCAAGCGCTATTTGAAGTATTCCACCGCCGCTTCCATCAGCTTCGGGTCGTAGTTGCCCGGGATGTTGCGGAAGATACCCTTGCTGTAGCGCTCGATGTGGCCCATCTTGCCGAAGACGCGGCCGTCGGGCGAGGTGATGCCTTCGATGGCATAAGCGGAGCCGTTCGGCGTAACGTCCACGCTCATGGACGGCTTTCCGTCGAGGTCGACGTACTGCGCCGCGATCTGTCCGTTGGCAGCCAGCTTTCGGATCAGCTCTTCGCTCGCGTAGAAGCGCCCTTCACCGTGGGAGATGGCCACGTTGTAGACGTCGCCCACCTGGGTCTTCGCCAGCCACGGCGACATGCAGGAGCTGATGCGCGTGCGCACGATCTTGCTTTGCAGGCGGCCGATCTTGTTGAACGTGACGGTCGGGCAGTTCTCGTCGGTGTCGATGATCTTTCCGTAGGGAACGAGGCCGAGCTTGACGAGGGCCTGGAATCCGTTGCAGACGCCCAGCATCAGACCGTCCCGTTTTTCGAGCAGCTCCGTAACGGCTTCCTTGATGGCGCCGCTGCGGAAGAACGCCGTGATGAATTTGCCGGATCCGTCCGGTTCATCGCCGCCGGAGAAACCGCCCGGGATGAAGATCATCTGGCTCTTTGCGATCTCCTCGGCCACTTCCTCGACGGAGCGCTGGATGTCGTCCGGAGTGAGGTTGCGGATGACGCAGATCTTCGCTTCTGCGCCGGCCGCCTCCGCGTATTTGGCGGAGTCATACTCGCTGTTCGTGCCCGGGAAGGCCGGGATGAACACGCGGGGCTTCGCGACCTTGATGGCCGGGGCGGCGAAGCATTTCTTGTCCGAACTGAACGTCTCGATCGGAGCGTCTTCTTCCGTGGGGATGTTGCAGGGGAAGACGTCTTCGAGGCGGCTCTCATAGATCTCCGCGACATCCGCGATGCTGATGCTCTCTTCGCCCGCCGTGAACGCTTCCTCCTCTGTCGTAACGCCCAGCAGCGTGCTTTCGGGCGCGACCTTCGCCGCGCACTTCTCGCAGTAGCCGTCTGCCATCTCGACGATGAAAGAACCGTAGGAGGTTGCGAAGACATCCTGCAGGTCGAGGTCGTCCGCGAAGGAGAACCCGATCCGGTTGCCGAAGGCCATCTTCATGACGGCTGCTGCCACGCCGCCCATGCCGGGCGTGTAAACGGCGGCGGCCTTGCCGGATCTCTGCAGCTCTGTGACCTCGCCGAAGATCTTCATCAGGGATTCGCCGGTGGGCAGGCCCGCCTCATTCATCTCGGGGCGGATCCAGACGACCTTGTGGCCGGGAGCCTTGAATTCGTTGGAAATGATGTGATCGATCTTGTCCGTGGTCACCGCGAAGGAGACGAGCGTGGGCGGAACGTCGAGGTTTTCGAACGTACCGCTCATGGAGTCCTTGCCGCCGATCGCGCCGACGCCGAGCGCCATCTGCGCCTCAAACGCGCCGAGCAGGGCCGCGAGCGGCTTGCCCCAGCGCTTCGGGTCCTTGCCGAGCTTCTCGAAGTACTCCTGGAACGTGAGATAGACGTCCTTGAATTCCGCGCCGGCTGCGACGAGCTTGGCGCAGGATTCCACGACCGCCAGGTACGCGCCGTGGTAGGGACTGCTGCTGGAGATGAACGGGTTGAAGCCGAACGCCATCAGCGAACAGGTATCGGTGTCGCCCTTTTCGACGGCGACCTTGTGGACCATCGCCTGGATGGGCGTGCGCTGATATTTGCCGCCGAACGGGGACAGGACGGTTGCTGCGCCAACGTTGGAATCGAAGCGTTCGACCATGCCTCTGCGGGAGCAGGAATTCAGGTCGCCGGCAACTCTCTTCAGATTATCGACAAAGCTGCCTTCCGCCAGCTCTTCGTCCCAGACGGCGGGTGCGGGCGCAGCGGTAATGTGCTTGTCCGCGCCGTTCGTGTTTAGGAAGGACCGGGAGATGTCCACGATGGTCTTGCCGTTCCAGTGCATCACGAGGCGGTTCGTGTCGGTGACCTTCGCCACGGGCACGGCGTTCAGGTTTTCCTCAGCCGCCAGCGCCAGGAACTTTTCGACATCCTCGGCGGCCACGCAGCAGGCCATTCTCTCCTGGGATTCGGAGATGGCCAGTTCCGTGCCGTCCAGGCCTTCGTACTTCTTGGGAACGAGGTCGAGGTTGATGTCCAGGCCGTCCGCCAGTTCGCCGATCGCGACGGATACGCCGCCGGCGCCGAAGTCGTTGCAGCGCTTGATGAGCCGCGTCGCTTCGCCGTTGCGGAACAGCCTCTGCATCTTTCTTTCCTCCGGAGCGTTGCCCTTCTGGACTTCCGCGCCGCAGGTCTCGACGGAATGCACGTCGTGCGCTTTGGACGCGCCGGTCGCGCCGCCGATGCCGTCGCGGCCCGTACCGCCGCCGAGCAGGATGACGACGTCTCCGGGAGCGGGCACTTCTCTGCGGACGTTCTCCGCGGGAGCGGCCGCTACGACCGCGCCGAGCTCCATTCTCTTGGCCACGTAGCCGGGGTGGTAGATCTCTTCCACGACGCCGGCCGGCAGGCCGATCTGGTTGCCGTAGGAGGAGTTGCCCGCGGCTGCGGTCTGGGTCAGGCGCTTCTGGGGGATCTTTCCGGGAAGCGCTTCGCTTAAAGGCCGCGTCGGATCCGCCGCGCCGCTGACCCTCATGGCCGCGTATACGTAGGCTCTGCCCGAAAGCGGGTCACGGATGATGCCGCCCGTGCAGGTCGCCGCGCCGCCGAACGGCTCGATCTCCGTCGGGTGGTTGTGCGTCTCGTTCTTGAACAGCAGCAGCCAGGGCTCTTCCTTGCCGTCGTGGTTCACGGTCATCTTGATGGTGCAGGCGTTGATCTCGTCGGATTCGTCGAGTTTGTCCATCTTGCCTTCGCTCTTGAGCTGCTTCACCGCGATGGTGGCCAGATCCATGAGGCAGACGGGCTTCGTGCGGCCGAGGAACTTGCGGGTGTTCATGTAGTCGTTCCAGGCGTTCTGCAGCAGCTCGTCCTCGAACGTAACGTCGTCGATGACGGTGTTGAACGTCGTGTGGCGGCAGTGATCCGACCAGTAGGTGTCGATCATCTTGATCTCGGTGATGGTCGGGTCTCTGTGCTCTGAAGCGAAGTAGTCGCGGACCATCGCCAGGTCCTGTTCATCCATGGCCAGGCCGTTGTCCGCGATGTACCGGGGCAGATCCTCGTCGACCATGTCGATGAAGCCTTCGACCGTTGCGACTTCGGTCGGGATGTCGTAATTGACGACGAGCGTTTCGGGTTTTTCCGCCGCCGCTTCCCGGGCTTCGACGGGGTTGATGACGTATTTCTTGATGGCGTTCACGTCCTTTTCGCTCAGATCGCCGTACAGCGCGTAGACGCGCGCGGAGCGGGTGAGGGGACGCTCGCCCTGGAAGATGAGCTGGATGCACTGCACGGCGGAGTCGGCTCTCTGGTCGAACTGGCCGGGCAGGAACTCCACGGCGAAGACGGTCGCATCGCCGAAGTCGGGCGCTTCCGAAGCGATGTCCATCTGCGGCTCGGAGAAGACATACTTCACGGCGTAGTCGAACTGCTCCTTCGACAGGTTCTGGGCGTCGTAGCGGTTGAACATCCGCACGTTTTCCAGCGCGTCGATGCCCAGGCTGGACTTCAGATCCGCCAGCATGCTCTTCGCTTCCAGGTCAAAGCCGGGCTTCTTTTCCACAAATATTCTATAAACCATATGCACTATTCCTCCGTCTGCTTGCTGCCAAGGGCCTGCAGCGCCCTCGCGCCGATATCGTTTCTCTTGTACGCGCCTTCAAAGCGCACGCGGCCGGCCATTTCGTAGGCTTCTTCGATGGCCTTGGGCAGGTCGTCCGCCACGGCGGTGACCCCCAGCACTCTGCCGCCGGCCGTGACGAGCTGTCCGTCCTTCATCGCGGCGCCCGCAACATAGGTGTGCGGGAGCACGTCGGCGGGGATGTCCATGGGAAAGCCCTTCGGATAGGCGCCAGGATAGCCGCCGGACGCCAGGATGACGCAGCAGGCGGACTTGTCCGCGAACTTCACCTCGGTCTCATCGAGGCGCTCCTCCGTAACGGCGCGCATGACGGTGAGCAGATCGCTTTCCAGCAGCGGCAGCACGACCTGCGTCTCGGGGTCGCCGAAGCGGCAATTGTATTCGATCACCTTCGGCCCGTCCTGGCAGATCATGAGGCCGAAGTACAGGCAGCCCTTGAACGGACGGCCTTCGGCGTTCATCGCAGCGACGGTGGGCAGGAAGATCTCGTCCATGCAGCGCTTCGCGATGGCAGGCGTATAATACGGGTTCGGGGCGATGGTGCCCATGCCGCCCGTGTTCAGCCCCGTGTCGCCGTCGCCTATGCGCTTGTGGTCCATCGAGGAGACCATGGGCACGATGGTCTTGCCGTCCGTAAACGACAGCACGGAGACCTCCGGCCCTTCGAGGAATTCCTCGATGACGATGCGCTCGCCGCTCTTGCCGAACTGTTTGTCCTGCATCATGGAGACGACGGCTGCCCTGGCTTCCTCCCGCGTCTGGGCGATGATGACGCCCTTGCCGAGCGCCAGGCCGTCCGCCTTGATGACGGTGGGAATGGGCGCGTCCTCCAGGTAGGCGAGGGCTTTGCCCATGTCGTCAAACGTTTCGTACCGCGCCGTGGGGATGCCGTATTTCTTCATCAGGTCCTTCGCGAAGACTTTGCTGGCCTCGATGATGGCCGCATTCGCGCGGGGTCCGAAGCACGGGATGCCCATGCCTTCGAGCATGTCCACGCAGCCTGCCGCGAGGGGATCGTCCGGCGCGACTACGGCATAGTCCACGGGGTGACCCGCCGCAAAGGCCTTGATGCCTTCGAGGTCCGTGGCCTTGACGTCCACGCAGTAGGCGTCCGCCGCGATGCCTCCGTTGCCGGGCAGGGCGTAGATGGCGCTGACCTCGGGATTCTCCTTGATCTTGCGGATGATGGCGTGTTCACGCCCGCCTCCGCCGATGACTAAAATTCGCATGCAAGGACCTCCTTAGTGGTGGAACAGGCGCATGCCGGTAAAGGCCATGACCATGCCGTACTTGTCGCAGCACCCGATGACGAGGTCGTCGCGCACGGAGCCGCCGGGCTCGGCGATGTACTTGACGCCGGAGAGCTTCGCCCGCTCGATGTTGTCGTCGAAGGGGAAGAACGCGTCGGATCCGAGGGCGATGCCGTCGATCGTTGAAAGGTAGGCCTTCTGCTCCTCCTTCGTGAACGGCTCGGGCTGCTCGCTGAAGTAGCGCTGCCAGTTGCCTTCGGCGCAGACGTCCAGCTCGTTCTGGTTGATGTAGCCGTCGATGGCGTTATCGCGGTCCGCGCGGCCCAGGCCTTCCTTGAACGGCAGGTTCAGCACCTTGTCGGACTGGCGCAGCAGCCAGGTGTCGGCCTTGCTTCCGGCGAGCCTCGTGCAGTGCACGCGGGACTGCTGGCCGGCGCCGACGCCGATGGCCTGCCCGCCGTAGGCGAAGCAGACGGAGTTGGACTGCGTGTATTTCAGGGTAATGAGCGCGACGATGAGGTCTCTGGCGGCGTCATCGGGCAGCTCCTTGTTGGCGGTGACAATGTTGGAAAGCAGCGCGCGGTCGATCTTGAAGTTGTTGCGGCCTTGCTCGAAGACGATGCCGAACACCTGCTTCTTTTCCTGGGGATCGGGCACGTAGTCCGCCTCGATCTGCACGACGTTGTAGGAGCCCTTGCGCTTTTGTTTCAGGATCTCCAGCGCTTCATCCGTGTAGCCCGGCGCGATGACCCCGTCGGAGACCTCTCGCTTGATGATGCGGGCCGCAGTCGCGTCGCAGGTATCGGACAGGGCGACCCAGTCGCCGAACGAGCACATGCGGTCCGTGCCGCGGGCCCGGGCGTAGGCGCAGGCGATGGGGGAGTCGTCCAGCCCTTCGATGTCGTCCACGAAGCACGCTTTCTTCAGCTTCTCGGGCAGGACGAGGCCGACGGAGGCAGACGTGGGGCTGACATGCTTGAAACTGGCCGCGGAAGGCAGGCCGGTGGCTTCCTTCAGCTCCTTGACGAGCTGCCAGGAGTTGAGTGCGTCGAGAAAATTGATGTAGCCGGGGCGGCCGTTCAGGATCTGCAGGGGCAGTTCGCTGCCGTCTTCCATGTAGATCTTTGCCGGCTTCTGGTTGGGGTTGCAGCCGTATTTCAGTTCGAATTCTTTCATAAAGATGCTCCTGTATATAACAAACAATAACCAAACGATAAACGATGTATGTGTATTCAGACAGCTCAGACGTGATCGCCTCTCCGCACCTTCAGAAATCTGGCGGGCAATCGGTTTTCATCGCGTGAAGTTCCGGCGCAGCTTCGCGAACTCGGCCGGTTCTGTCTATGCAAAACCGGCCTCAGACACCGCTTCGCCGCAGCGCTTCAGCGCGCGTCCGGAACTTAATCCGCTCGAAAACCGTGCCCACAGACGATTTCTTCAGAGTTTGTCGTGGTGATACCGTCTGTTCTGCCCGACAGTTGGCTGTCTATTTGTTCTTATTGATCAGTCTCTCTTTGTATTCTTTCGTCTCTAAATCGGTGTAGCGCACGTACAGCGAGATCTTGTTGTCCGCGTCGAGCGCATCCCAAAGGTCATCCGTGAAGGCATCGATGTCCGAGGGGATCGCGACCCGCTCGGGTTCTCCCTGGAACGTGGGGATGGGGCTGCCGTCGCAGACGTACGTGTGCAGGAAGTGGCCGAGGCCTGCCTTGGCCGGATAGTCGAACGTGAACCGGCAGCAGTCCGTGCCTTCCGCGTCGATGCTCTTGAGGATGCTCATGTGATAGGCGAGGCCGCCTTCTGCGAACTCCATGTCTCCGGAAATGCGCGGCGTGAAGTTCGGCGCGTCCGGCTCGAAGCAGCGTTCTTTCAGGCTGCCGCGGATGCACTTGCCCTTGGCGAGTCCTTCGTAGATCGTGTCGGTCTGGTCGCCGTTCGTCACGATGAGGTGATTCTCGTAGGAGCGCACAGCCGCGTAGATGATGAGGCTGGGATCTTCGACTTTGGAGGCGTCAAACGGTTCCGTGAAGACTTCGCCGTCCTTCACGGTGAAGATGCGGTTGCGGCTGTTGGCGCTGCGGCCCATGATGAAATACGCGGCAACGGCGCACTTGCCGTCCTCGCTCTCGCCGAGCACGATGCCGCGGCCTACGTAGGAATTGCCCCGGATGCGGTCTGCGATCTGAGGGATTGCGTAAATGTCCATGCGTTTGTCCTCCTTATTCGTTCTGCCCGCGGGCGGGCTTCGCAAAGCCCGGGTGAGCCCCCAGGCGTATCTGTCTGGAAATGTCCTGCGCGGCCTTGGGAAGCAGCTTCCATTCAGCCTGCTTCATGATGCGCAGCTGCAGTTTTTCGGGCGTGTCGCCCGGGTAGACCCGCACGGCCTTTTGCGCGATGATCGCGCCGCCGTCGGGGATCTCGTTGACGTAGTGCACCGTAGCGCCGCTCACCTTGACCCCTTTGGCGAGGGCCGCTTCGTGGACCTTCAGCCCGTAGAAGCCTTCGCCGCAGAAACTCGGGATGAGCGCCGGGTGGATGTTGATGATGCGCTGTTCGTAATGGCGGGTAAAGCGCTCGGACAGGATCGCGAGCCAGCCGGCCAGCACGATGAGGTCGGTGCGGTTCTCGTCGAGAGCCTTCATGAGGGCGTCTTCAAAAGCCTCCTGGCTGCCGCAGCCCTTCCTGGTGATCGTCAGAGCCGGTACGCCCGCGTTCTTCGCGCGCTCAAGGCCGAAGGCGCCGCTGCGGTTGCTGATGACGAGCGTGACCTCGCCGTCGGTGAGAAGCCCGCCCTTCTGGGCGTCCAGGATGGCCTGCAGGTTCGTGCCGCCGCCGGAGATGAGCACGGCGATGCGGGCTTTGGGCGGGTCAGGCCGCTTAACAGAGTTCGATGCCTTCGCCATTTTTGCTCTCCGTTACGGTGCCGATGACGTACGCGTCTTCGCCGTTTGCCTTCAGGATCTGCAGCGCCTTGTCCGCGTCTTCGGGGGAGACGACGATGCTCATGCCCACGCCCATGTTGAACGTGTTGAACATGTCGCGCTCGGGGATGCCGCCCGTCTCGGCGATGAGGTCGAAGATGGGCAGGACCCGGACGCTGGCCTTGTCGATGGACGCGCACAGCCCTTCGGGAATGCTTCTGGGGATGTTTTCGTAGAAACCGCCGCCGGTGATGTGGGAGATGCCTTTGATCTGCACTTCCTTCATCAGCGCCAGCACGGGTTTGACGTAGATCTTCGTCGGCGCGAGCAGCGCTTCGCCCAGGGACCTGCCGCCGAGCTTTTCGACCGGGCTCTTCAGGTCCGCGTTCTCGACGTCGAATACCTTGCGCACGAGGGAGAATCCGTTGGAATGAACACCCGAAGAGGGCAGGGCGATGATGACGTCGCCGGCCTTCATGGCCTTATTGTCGATCATGGCGTCCCGGTCCACGATGCCGGTGGAATAGCCGGCCAGGTCGTATTCGTCCACCGGATAGAAACCTGGCATCTCTGCGGTCTCACCGCCGATGAGGGCCGCTCCCGCCTGCCGGCAGCCTTCCGCGACACCGGACACGATGGATGCAATGCGCTCGGGCACGTTCTTGCCGCAGGCGATGTAATCGAGGAAGAACAGGGGCTTCGCGCCGACGCAGATGATGTCGTTGACGCACATGGCCACGCAGTCGATGCCGACGGTGTCGTGTTTGTCCATCAGGAAGGCGATGCGCAGTTTCGTGCCCACGCCGTCCGTGCCGGACACGAGCAGGGGGGTCTTCATGCCGGACAGATCGGGCATGAACAGCCCGCCGAAGCCGCCGATGTCTCCTACGACGCCCGGGGTGTACGTGCTCTTAACGCTCTCCTTCATCAGTTCCACGGCCTTGTAGCCCGCGGTGATGTCCACGCCTGCCGCGGCGTAGCTTGCGGATTGGGAATTCTTCATGCGTGTCTCCTTATTCTTTGCCGTTCCAGCAATAGGTGCACAGGTCGCACTCGGGCAGGCCTATGGCTTCGATGACGCCTTCGAGCGTCTGAAATTCGAGGGAAGAGAAGTTGAACTTTTCGCAGATCGTTTCGCGCAGCTTCTTGCCGCGCTCGGTCTTGTCATCGGCGTACTCATCGATGTGCTGGAAGCCTTCCGGCCCTTCGAGCTCGAGGATCACGCGCCGCGCCAGCAGCTCCATGTCGGAGATGGAGCGCGAGAAGTTCAGGTATTTGCAGCCGTACATGATGGGCGGGCAGGCGGAGCGCATGTGCACGGCCTTCGCGCCGCTCTTGTACAGGAATTCGACGGTCTCGCGCAGCTGCGTGCCGCGCACGATGGAGTCGTCGACGAACAGCAGGTCCTTGTCCTTGATGAGCTCCTTCACGGGGATCTGCTTCATCTCGGCGATCTTGTTGCGGTCCTTCTGGTTTGTGGGCATGAAACTGCGCGACCAGGTGGGCGTGTACTTGATGAAGGCCCGCGCGAACGGCTTTTCGCTGCAGTTAGAATAGCCGATGGCGTGGGGCGTTCCGGAATCGGGCACACCGCCGATGTAGTCGATCGCGTCGATCAGCTCCCGGCCGCCTTCACGCTTCAGGTCGTTCTCCGCCATGATTGCGCCGTTGCGGTAGCGCATCGCCTCGACGGTGACCCCCTCATACGTGGCGGTCGGGTAGCCGAAGTAACTCCACAGGAACGCGCAGATGCGCTTCTTCTTGCCGGGCGCCTTCAGCTGCTTCACCTGCTTTGGGGTGACCTCGACGATCTCGCCGGGGCCGAGCTCCTTGTAGTCGTCGAAGCCGAGCTTCTGATAGGCGAAGTCCTCGAACGAGACCGCGTAGCCTTCCTCGTTCTTGCCGATCTTGACGGGGATGCGGCCGAGGCGGTCGCGGGCGGCGATGAGGCTGCCGTTGTTCTTGAGGATGAGGATGTTGGCCGTCCCTTCGATGCTTTTCTGCGCGAAACTGATGCCTTCCTCAAACGTGCTCTTCTGGTTGATGAGCGCCGCGATGAGCTCTGTGCCGTTCACCTGGCCGCCGGTCATGACGTCGAAGTGTCCGCCGGAGAAGGACAGGTAGTTGTCGATGAGGTCCGCTGCGTTGTTGATGACGCCGATCGTCGTGATGGCGTATACACCCAGGTTGGACCGGATCAGCAGCGGCTGGGGATAGGTGTCGGAAATGCAGCCGATGGCCGCCGTTCCCCGCATTTCGTCCAGCACGTGGTCGAATTTCGTGCGGAACGGGGAGTTTTCGATGTTGTGGATCTCGCGCTGCAGGCCGATCTGAGCGTCCCAGGCGGCCATGCCGCCGCGCTTCGTGCCCAGATGCGAGTGATAGTCTGTTCCGAAGAAGACGTCCAGGACGACGTCCTTGGAAGAAGTGATGCCGAAAAATCCGCCCATGGCTGCCTCCTATAGTTTTTCTAAAATGCGCGCGTCTTTTTCCAGGACCTTTTCCGCGTCCGAAGCCCGCTTGGCCGCGAGCTTTTCGGCGAGGGCAGGTTCGGACAGCGCCAGGATCTGCGCTGCCAAAAGCCCTGCGTTCGCGCCGCCGTCGATGGCGACGGTCGCCACGGGGATGCCGGGCGGCATCATGACCGTGGAGAGCAGGGCATCCATTCCTTCGAGCGCGGAGGACTTGCAGGGAATGCCGATGACGGGCAGGCAGGTGTACGAAGCGAGCACGCCGCCCAGATGAGCCGCCATGCCGGCCGCCGCGATGAGCACGCCGAAGCCGTTTGCCTGCGCGCTCTTGGCGAATTCCGCCGCCTGCAGAGGCGTGCGGTGCGCCGAGTATACGTGAACTTCAAAGGGCACGTCCAGCGTCCGCAGAATGTCGGTGGCCTTTTTGACCACGCCCGCGTCGCTGTCGCTGCCCATGATGATGCCGACTTTTTTCATGTGGATCTCCTTTTGTTGGATCATTTTAGAGTGAAATTTTCCTTCGGGGTCCTGTCCGCAGCCGTACTCATGCCCTGCGATGCTCGCCTCGGACGAGGTCGCCTCGGACTGCGCTTCTCGGCATGAGCCTCTCTGCGGCCACCCCTTCGGCCATCGGTCTGTGAAAAAGATTTCAGATGCGTATTGGTACAGAATAAATGTACAGGAAAAGTGGCATGATTACAATGCAGATGTGGTGATTTGGGAACGATAAAACACAAAGAAAATCCGAACGTTCGGCATTTACCGGACGTTCGGATTGGCTCTATCAAATATAGTTCAGTGAATCACATGAGACATGGAGATGTTTCCTTGTTCCACTTGAGTCGGCGGAAACGTCCCCTGACTCAGGGCAGGTCCTTTTCCTCTTCCTTCGGCGCGCAGGCCTCGTCGACCCAGAAGAGCTTCACTTCAGCGGCGCCGCCTTCGGATTCGCCGCTGCCGCCGGGTTCGGTGACCACGACGAGTCCCAGGAACCTGCCGTCCGCATCGTAGGAAGCGATCAGGACGGGCGCCTCTTCGGATACTTCGTCGGTCGTGATCGTCACGAACTTG
>JAIKZT010000330.1 GCA_024682015.1 Clostridia bacterium | reverse complement strand
ACGAGGATTATCAGGTCGTCATGCAGGTGAACGCCACCACGTTTGTGAAAGCCGGCTTTTTTGAACGGCGGTGGCTTGACAGGCTGGTAAACCGGGGCTTCGTCGATCTGGTCTCATCCGACGCGCACAACGTGGACAGCCGGTGTTTCCGCATGCACGAATGCTACGATTACCTGAAAAAGGAATACGGCGAAGAAATGGCGCAGGAGCTGTGCCACGACCGGGCAAAACGCATATTGGCCGAACAATGACGCGCGCAGCGATGCGCGTGTTTTTTTTCGGAATCGAGAATTATCCGGAAGGATGCACGGCGCTGTCAGGATAACCTTCCTGCCAAAACACAGCTCACCCCCTGCGGACGGCAGGGGGTGAGTCTGTTGTCTGTCTGCGCCGTCAGACGCGCTTGCTCATGACATCCTTCTCGTACTGCTTGACGATGCCGATCCAGCTGTCGCCGACGGGCACGTTCTGCTTTGCGCAGTAGGCGTCCCAAACGGCGGAGAAGGGCAGGGTCTTGATCTCTTCCATCAGCGCCAGGCGCTTCGAGTAATCGAGGTTGTTCTCCGCCTCACGCAGCAGCGCCGTGGGCTCGAGGTAGGCCTTCAGCACGGCCTTCTGGGCGTTGCGCTCGCCGATGACCCAGGCAGCCACGCGGTTGATGGATGCGTCGAAGAAGTCCAGCGCCACGCACACGCGCTTCTCGTAGCCATTCCGGATAATTTCGCCCATGATGTTCTGCAGCTCGTCGTCCAGGGTGATGACATGGTCGCTGTCCCAGCGGACGCCGCGGGAGACGTGCAGCAGTATGTGATCCAGGAATTGCATACAGGCCGAGATCTTCGCGGAGATGACCTCGGTAGGATGGAAGTGGCCGGCGTCCAGCGTAACCATCTTGCCGCGAGTGAGCGCGTAGCCCAGCATCAGCTCATGCGAGCCCACGGTATAGCTCTCCAGGCCGAGCGCGAACAGCTTGCTCTCCACGCCTTCCAGAACCAGCTTCTCGTCGATCTTCTTTTCAAAGATCCTGTCCAGCGATTCGATCATGCGCTGGCGGGGAGCGGCGGTGTCGGCGGGCGTGTCCTTCATGCCGTCCGGCATCCAGTAGTTGATGACGCAGACTTTATTGAGCTGTTTGGCGAACTCCTCACCGATCTCGCGGCAGCGCTTACCGTGCTCGATCCAGAAATCGCGAACGGCCTTGTCCGGGCTGGACAGGGTAAAGCCGTCCTTCACCATGGCGTGGCCGAAATAGGTGGGGTTGAAGTCCAGGCCCATGTTCTTCTCCTTCGCCCAATCCACCCAGCTCTGGAACTCGGCGATGGTATAGGCGTCGCGGTCGATCTTTTTACCGTGCAGCTCGGCGTAGCTGGCGTGCAGGTTGAACTTGCGCGCGCCGGGGATCATGCTCATCGCCAGGTCGGCGTCGGCGCGAATCTCATCGGCGTTGCGGGCGCGGCCCGGATAGTTTCCGGTGGTGGCGATGCCGTCCTTGGCGCCGCCTTCGGCGTTCTCGCAGCCGATCACGTCGTCGGCCTGCCAGCAGTGCATGGAGACGGGCACCTGCGCCGCCTTCTCCATCGCCTTGTCGATGTCCACACCGTACTGCGCGTAGATTTCCTTCGCATAGTCGTAGCCGGTCTGGATGAGCTTGTCGGAAATAGCCATCTGTTCAAATCCTCCTTGCGTTTTTTGCCATGTCAGTATTGTACCTGATTTTGCCGCGGGAATCAAGGGCCGGTGCAGTGAATCTTCAAATCATCCTATGCAGTCTTTGCACTCGTTTTCATGAAGCGGACAAGCTGCGCAGTCTGTTCCGCAGGAGACGGAAAGCGCCTCCCTCTGCTTCTTTTTGCTGAGGCCGGACAGCACCAGGCGGTAGGAACGATCCAGCATCGTTCTCAGCAGGTCGTCCGGCACATCGCCGTCCGCCTTTACGGAATTCCAGTGATCCTTGTTCATGTAATAGCCGGGAATGATGTCCGGGAACTGCCGGCGCATCAGCGCGCCCTCCACCGGCTCCAGCTTGAGGTTGACGTAGTAGGGCCGGTTATCGTCGTCCAGCAGGATGGCGGCGAACATCTTCCCACCGATGTGATAGCGGATCCAATTCCACTCCGGCTGCAGATCCTTCGTGACGCCGCGTTTGGCCATCAGGTATTCGTCGATCCAGGGATACTTCATAAACTACCTCGCTCCGCGTCTTATTCCTTCTCGATGGCCGCCTCGCGCGAGGTAATGGCGCGGATCACCGCGGGATCGAACTTCGGGCGGCGGTCATAGTAGTACAGACCGTTGCGCTCCTGCTCCACGTCGGTCAGCTGCGTATAGCAGAAGCCCATGTGGTTCGGGTTGTCCAAGAGGGCGTCCGTAAGGCCCCGGTAGCGCTCGATGAACTCTTCACCGGTCTTCGGGCCGTTGCCATAGCCCCAGCCCTCACCATCCGGGTTCCAGCCGATGCCGCCGTACTCGCTCACGAACACCGGCTGACCGCCGTAATGCTGAGCTTTGTTGAAGCGGTCGTAGATGATCTCCGCTTCCGGGGCGTAGCGCTCTTTGAACACGGCGGGATCCTGCTCGTAGTCGTGGGTGTCGTATATATCGGTCTGCGCGTGGATGCCGCCGCTGGCGTCGATGCAGGGACGCGTGCGGTCGAAGGCCTTGGTCACGAGGTAGCTGGTGCGCATGGTCTCTCCGCGCTGGCCGCGGTTCTGCTCCCCCCACGTCTCGTTCCAGGGGCACCAGCCGACGATCGAAGGCGCGCTGTAATCGCGGCGCAGCACCTCCAGCCACTCGTCCAGGAAGATGGGCAGCGTCCAGCCGTCCTTCGGGTCGATGCCCCAGCTGGCCATCTCGCCCCAGCAGATGTAGCCCAGGTGATCCGCCCAGTAGAGGAAGCGGGGTTCGAACACCTTCTGATGCAGCCGCGCGCCGTTGAAGCCCATGGCCATGGAGCGCTCGATGTCGGCCTTCAATTCCCCGTCGGTGGGCGCGGTATAGATGCCGTCCGGGTAGAAGCCCTGATCGAGTATCAGGCGCTGGAACACGGGCCGGCCGTTGATGAGGCACTTCATGCCGTCGAAGGAGATGGTGCGCAGCCCGAAATAGCTGCGCAGCTCGTCGATCGTCTCGCCGCCGCGCCTGAGCGCGAGGCGCAGATCGTACAGGTTCGGCTCGCCCACGTTCCACAGCCTGGCG
>JAIKZT010000173.1 GCA_024682015.1 Clostridia bacterium | reverse complement strand
ACATAAAAGGCGCTGACGTGATTCTGCGGATCGATGATGCAGTAAGCGCCTGCGGCGCCGTCCCATCCAAATTCTCCAACGGGGCTCTTTCCCCCGTCGTCTTTGTTGATGCGCGTACGGACGCCCAGCCCGTAACCGTAGCCGCGGAGGCGGCCCCACCGAAGGTCAAATCCCTTTAGGCGCGTGCCGAAAATGTGGTCCTCGCGCATCATGGCAATGGTTTCCGGCTTCAGCAGCGGATACCCATCCCGCCCCAGACCGCCGTTGGCCAGGGCCTCCGGCAGAAGGATATAGTCTTCCAATGTGCTGCACAGCCCTGCGCCGCCGGAATCGTAATCCGGCGAAAACTCGAATTTGTTGTCGCCCGCGCAGGGGATCGCGCCTTTTTTCCGTCCCTGCCACTCGAATTGCGGCGCAAAGCGGTTCCGTATCCCGGGATCCGGGTGGAAGCAGGTGCTGGTCATCCCCAGAGGTCCGATGATCTCCTTTTGCAGCAGATCCTCATAACGGCAGTCCGTGACGACCTCCATGACGGCGGCGAGCACGTCGTGACACAGGCTGTACAGGTAAGTGTCCCCCGGCTCGTCCACCAGCGGCATTTTGGCGATCTCCCGCACGATGCCCCTTGTGCTGCGGTCCTTTGCGCCGGTGATGCAGGGATGAAAAATATCATAGGTCAAGCCGCCGCACATGGTGATGAGATGCTCCAGCAGCAGCGGCTTGCGCGCGGCCCTTTGCTCTCCGTTTTCGTCGGAGATCTCAAGGTAAGCGTATTCCGGCAGATAGTCGCTTACCTTATCCTCCAGACGCAGCTTGCCCTGCTCCAGAAGGCGGCAGAACATGGTGGCGGTGAATAGCTTCGTGGCGGAATACAGCCAGTACACATCGCTTTTTTGCGCGTTGATCAGCTTCTCATACACCGTATAACGGCCTTGCCGGAGAACAAGGGCGCACTGAGGGATCCCCCAATCCTGCGGCAGCTTCTCCAGATAATCCGTCAGTGCGGAAAACTCCATACTTCTCACTCCTCAGGTTGCGTACATTTTGCCCAGGATACGGTTGGAAAGGGCGGCGGGCAGAAGCTTGAACAGCAGGGCGAGACATTTGTAGCCGAAGCCTACGGTATACAGCGGCGCCAGGCGTTTCTTTCCCGCCAGACGGGCGATCAGGCTCCCGGCAACGTCAGGGCTCATGCCGCCCCGCTCGTCCTTTTCCATCTTGGCAACGCTGCGGGATATGACCCCGCGATACACCTCGTCCCCTTCCGGACATTTCCTGCGAACGTCCGTAAACCCGGTCTTAGTATCGCCGGGCATGATCGCCGCAGCGCTGATGCCAAAGGGGCGCAACTCGTTGGCCAGCGCCATGGTAAAGCTGTTGATGCCTGCCTTGGAAACGGAATACCAGATTTGGAACGGGATAGGGGTCAGGGCCGCGAAGGAACTGACGTTGAGGATGCGCCCGCCTCCCTGCTGCCGCATCTGGGGAATGACGGCTTTGCACATATTGGCCGTACCGAACAGATTGACCCTCACCTGGGATTCCGCTTCCCCTTCAGGCGTGAATTCCGCCGCGCCGGAAATGCCGAAACCCGCGCAGTTTACAAGAAGATCCAGCCGCGCAGTGCATCTCAGGACGGCTTCCACAGCCCGGCGGCACTCCTCGGGATCGCTCACATCCGCCCGGATATGCTCAAATCCCTCGGGCCCCGCATCTCTTCTGGACAGAGTAAACACTCGCCAGCCCTTTGCCTTCAGCGCCTTTGCGCAGCTGAGGCCGATGCCGCTGCTGCCGCCGGTGACCAGGGCGGCCTTCGTCTCAGCCATTGTATTCGCCGATGACCTTCTTCATGGTGTCCATGGCTTCGTCCAGCAGTTCCTTCGTGTGGGTAGCCATGATGCTGCAGCGGAGCATGCAGCCGTCCGCCGGGGCGGCGGGAGGAAGCACGGTATTGACATAAACGCCGTTGTCATAGAGCTTCGTCGCGATCTTCAGGGTATCTATCGCGTCATAAGTGAAGATGGGTACGATGGGAGTGATGCCCTCACGGATCTTCATGCCGCGTGCCTTTAGGCCCTCCCGCATATAATCGCTCAATTCCCGCAAATGGGCGACCCGCTCCGGTTCCGCTTCCAGCTTCCGGAGGGCAGCCAGCGCCGTGGCGCAGGACGCGGGAGTAATGGAGGCGGCGAACATAAAGGGGCGGGAATTGTGACGGATGTAGTCG
>JAIKZT010000289.1 GCA_024682015.1 Clostridia bacterium | reverse complement strand
TGCAGCAGGGTCACGCCGAGGTCTTCCTCGAGCGCGTTCATCATGTGGGTGACCCCGCTGGGCGTGTAGCCCAGTTCCTCAGCCGCCTTCGTAAAGCTGCCCAGGTCCACGGCCTTCAGCAGCACCTTGCATTTCTCGGTATCCATGCCAGCCTCTAGAAGTTATGCTGCGCGAACGCCGCGCAGAGCTTCGCGCAGGCTTCCATGTCGTCCGCGGAGACGATCTCCTGCGGGCAGTGGCAGAACTTGCAGGGGATGGAGATGCCGCTGGAGGGCACGCCGTCCATCGTCACGATCATCTCGCCGGTGTCAGTGCCGCCCGCTGTCAGCACGTCCATCTGGTAGGGGATCTTCTTCTCTTCCGCCAGGGAGGTCAGGATCTTGTTGACCGCCGGGCTGCAGATGACGGAGGAATCCTTCACCTTGATGGCGGCGCCTTTGCCCGTCGAAGAGCTGCAGCCGTGCGCGCTCTTGGGCACGTCGTCCGCGCCGGTCACGTCCACGGCGATGCCATAGTCAGGCGCGATGCCGAACGTCGCGGTCCTTGCGCCGCGCAGGCCCACTTCCTCCTGCGCCGTGAACACGAAGTACAGGTCGTTTTCCGGCTTCTTCTTGCCCAGCATCTCCAGCGCCATCAGCAGCACACAGCAGCCGCTGCGGTTGTCGGTGTACGGGGAGATGATATAGTTGTTCATGGCCATGGCGCTGCGCGTATCGTACACGCACATGTCGCCCGGCCGCACGTGCGTTTTGGCCTCCTCCGCGCTTCTGGCGCCGATGTCCACGTACAGCTCTTCCAGCTTGACCTGGCCCTCGTCCTCCATCTCGTTGCAGTGGACGACGCCCTTTACGCCATTGGCGAAGCGGACGGGCGTGCCGACGACTTCCTTCGCAGGGATGCCGCCGATCTTGCCCACGCGCAGCTGACCTTCCTTTTCGATGTGGGTCACCATGAACCCGATGGAATCCATGTGCGCCGCGAACATGATCTTTTTGCCCGGGCCCTTCTTATGGCAGATCAGGTTGCCCATCACGTCCGTGCGGATCTCGTCACAGTAAGGCTTCGCGAACTTTGCGATGACCGCGGCCACTTCCTCTTCGCAGCCGCTGGGGCCGAAGGCTGCATTCAGTTTATCTAAAGTCTTTAAAATATCCATTTATTTCACCTTTCCTGCGGCAATCGCCTCGATAAACAGCTCCGCGAGCTTCAGCCCGTTCTCCATGTCGCCCTTGTCCGCTACGGTGGACGCCGCGTGCAGCATGCGCACCGGGGTGGAGATGTTGGCGACCCGAACGCCGGCCCTGCTCCGCTGGATGACCGCCGCGTCCGTGCCGCCCGCGATGTAGTTCTTGATCTGCCAGGGAATGCCCGCCTCGTCTGCCATGTTCCGCAGGGCGTCGAACAGTTTGCGGTCGTAGATCGTGCCCGTATCCACGCAGCCGATGACGCAGCCGCCTCCCACGCGGGTCACCTTCTTGGAATCGTCCACGCCCGGCATGTCCGCGGAGGTCGTCCCCTCCAGGACGAGCCCGATGTCCGGCTGCAGGTTGAACGCGGCCACTTCCGCGCCGCGCAGGCCCACCTCTTCCTGGACTGTGAACGCGAACCAGACGTCCATGGGCAGATCCTTTTCCATGAGCTTGATCATTTGCGCGCAGCCGATGCGGTCGTCGATGGCCTTGGCCTTGATGCGCCGCTTGCCTTCGCCGAAGCGCACGAAATCCGAGTCGAACACGACGTAATCGCCCAGCCGTACCTTCTTTTCCGCCTCTTCCTTCGTATGCGCGCCGATGTCGATGTACATCTTGGCGATGGAGGGGGTCACCTTCTCCTCCTCCTTGGAGACCAGGTGGTAGGCCTTCAGTCCCGTGACCCCGGGAACGTGGTTCCCGCCGATGAGCACGCGCCTTCCCAGCGCGATCCGCGGGTTGATCCCGCCGGCTTCCTGGAAGCGCAGGACGCCGGAATCCTCGATCTTCGTGATGAGGAAGCCGACTTCATCCATGTGCGCCGCGATCATGAGCTTGGGCGCATCGTGCTTCTTTCCCTTCTTGAACACGATGAGGCTGCCCATGGTGTCCACGAACATCTCGTCCGCATAGGAACGGCACTTTTCCGCCAGCAGCGCGCGTATGGGCGCCTCGAAACCGGAGACGCCGTCGGCTGCCGTGAGTTCCTTCAGCAATTTCAGCATGCGAACACCTCCTTACAGGGCTCTGCGATGGCCGCCGCCATCAGTTCGCCGAGCGCCTGAATATCGCGCACGTCCACGACTTCGATCGGCGTGTGCATGTAGCGGTTGGGCAGGGACAGAAGCTGCGTGTTGAAGCCCGTGCTGTTCACCTGCATGGGCCAGGCGTCCGTGTGCGTGTTGCCGCCGGAAGCGCCGATCTGGTAAGGGATGCGGTGCTTTTCCGCCAGCTTCAGGATGTGCTCCGTCAGATGCGGCTGGCAGTTGGCGCCTTTGCAGACGGAGGGGCCTTTGCCAAGACACGTGTCC
>JAIKZT010000281.1 GCA_024682015.1 Clostridia bacterium | reverse complement strand
AACCCTGCGCCATCTGGCGGCTGAGGGCGTCCTGCGCGTGGCCGTTTTTGGCTACCAGGATGAGCCCGGACGTGTCGCGGTCCAGGCGGTTGACGAAGCGTATCTTCCAGCTTTCGCCGCGCTGCGAAAGCCTGAAGGCCAGCGCATTCGCCAGCGTACCGCTCTGGTAGTTCTTCGTGGGATGGACCACGAGGAACGGCTGCTTGTTGACCGCGAGCAGGTCGTCGTCCTCGTAGACGACGTCGAGCGGGATATCCTCGGGCTCGAAGTAACTGCTCTCCTGCGGAAACGCGACGGTAAGGCGCTGCCCGGCGTAAGGTCTCTCCCGCAGGCGGGCGGGTCTTCCGTCCAGCGCGATCTCCCCGGACACCTTGATCTTTCGCATGAGCCGCGAGGAAACGGCAAAGCGCCGCTGCAGGATCTCCTTGACGTACAGCCCCTCGTCCTCGGGGGCTACGGTGTATGCTATATCTCCATCCATGGCGCTACAGGAACTTGGACATGACCTTAGCCCAGAAGTCGTAGTCCGCCAGGCGCACGAGCTGGATCTCGTCCTTCGACAGGTCGACGGAGATGTCTTCCACATGCTCGAAGAAGTATTCCTCTCCGTCTACGATGAGGTACCCGGAATCCTTGAAATTCCGGTCCGGGAAGATGTGCACGTCCAGTCCGGGCGGCACGAGGACGCTCGACGTAAAACTGCGGAAGACCGTCGTGTTCATCGGGGCCATGGGCGTGATCTGCAGCAGATCCACCCGCGGGTCGACGATGCTGCCGCCGAGCGAATAGTTGTAGGCCGTGCTGCCCGCGCTCGAAGCGATCAGGATACCGTCGCCGGAAAATTTCTCGATGAAGCTGTCGCCGATGGCGAGGTTGAGGTGGGTCACCTTCGAGATGCTGCCCCGGAAGATGACGTCGGTGAGCGCCCGAAAGCGATGCTCGCCGCCGCCTTCCGTACGGACGACCGCCTGCAGCAGCCGGTGCCGCTGCACCCTGAAATCCTCCGTGCGGATGATGTCCACGAGCTTGTCGAGGTCCTCCGGCTGAAACTCCTGGAAGAACCCCAGGTGGCCGGTGTTGACCCCCACAAACGGAATGTCGGGGAACCCGCACTCGCGCAGCCCGTGCATGAACGTGCCGTCGCCGCCCACGACGCAGGCGAATTCCACCTCCGGACCGAACTTGTCGAGCACCGTAAGGCCGCCTTCGCGCAGCTTTTTCTTCAGTTCTTCCGCGACCTGCGCCGTATCTGCGGCGGGATTGCGGTATACATAAATGTTATTCATGTCAACTCGATGTTCTCTGGGCGTGTCGAGGGAAAAATCCATTTAACGATCTCTGGGCCCGCCGTTCGCCGTCGGGGTCCTGTCACCAAGGCATCCACCCTTCCGCCTGCAGGTTTTCGGCGGCGGGTCCCCCTTGGCGCCACCCCTCAGGCGCTTCGGATGTTTCCAAAGCCTGTCGAAGGGAAAACCCATTTAATGGTCTCTGGGCCCGCCGTTCGCCGTCGGGGTCCTGTCACCAAGGCATCCACCCTTCCGCCTGCAGGTTTTCGGCGGCGGGTCCCCCTTGGCGCCACCCCTCAGGCGCTTCGGACATTTCCTGAGCCTGTCGAAGGGACACTTACTTTTAACCGATCAGCGATTCCAGCTCGTCCAGCAGCGACTCGAACGTCTGCATGGCCGCCTCGATGGGCTCGGGCGTGCTCATGTCCACGCCGGCGAGCTTCAGCAACTCCACGGGATAGTCGCAGCCGCCGGACTTCAGGAACGCCAGATAGTTGTCCCGGGCCGGCTGCCCCTCTTCGATCAGTTTCTTCGAGATCGCGGTAGCGGCGGAATAACCGGTCGCGTACTTGTATACGTAAAACGCTCTGTAGAAATGCGGGATGCGCGCCCACTCGATGGCGATGTGCTCGTCGTAGTTGACGTCGGGACCGTAATACTTCGCGTTCAGATCGCCGTACATCTGGCACAGGGATTCACAGGTAGGCATGTCGCCCGCTTCCACGGCCGCGTGGACGTCGCGCTCGAACTCGGCGAACTGCGTCTGGCGGAAGAGAGTCCCCTTGAAGCCGTCCAGGTACTGGTTGATGAGATAGGCTTTGCGCAGAGGGTCATCCGCGCGGTCGATCAGGTGCCGGTACAGCAGCGACTCGTTGACCGTGCTGGCGACCTCTGCTGTGAAGATGGGATAATCCGCATTGATGAATTCCTGATTGCGCGCGGAATAGTACGTCTGCATGGAATGGCCCATCTCGTGGATGACCGTGAAAACGTCGTCCAGCTTGCCCGCGTAATTCAGCAGGATGTAGGGAATGCTGTCGTAGCAGCCGGATGAGAAGGCTCCGGAGGTCTTTCCTTCGTTTTCGTAGACGTCCGCCCAGCGGCTGGCAAAGGCATTCCGCACGATGGCGCGGTACTCGTCGCCCATGGGCGCGAGCGCCTCGTCGATGATGGCCTGCGCCTGCTCAAACGTGATGTCCTCGTCCGGCGCGTTCAGCACGGGCACGTAGATGTCGTACATGGCCAGGTCCGGCAGGTTCAGCAGTTTCTTGCGCAGCGCGACATAGCGGTGCATGGCGGGCAGGTGAGCGTTAACGACGTCGATGAGGTTGTTATAGACGTCGACGGACACGTTGTCCTCGAATACGGCGGCTTCCAGCGCGGAGCCGAAGCCGCGGATGCGGGACATGGCAACGTCCTGCTTGACGCTGTAGGAATACAGCGTCGCGACGGTATTTCTGTATTTTTCGTACTGGGCATACATGTGCTCGTACGCTTCTTTTCTGACCCTTCTGTCCTTGCCGGATACCAGAGGGATGTAGCTGCCGTGGGTCACTTCGACCTCGTCGCCCTTTTCATCCAGAATGGTGCCGAACTTGAAGTCGGCATCGGACAGCATGGTGAACGTATCGTCCATGACGCCGGAGATTTCCGACAACTGAGCCAGCAGCTTCTCTTCTTCCTTCGAGAGAATGTGCGCCTTCTTGCGAAGCATGTCGTCGATGTAGTGCCCGTAGACGGCCAGGCCAGGTTCGGAGGCGATCCAGGCGCGCAGCTTTTCTTCGGGGATCGAAGCCAGTTCGGGCTCGAAGAAGCTTCCCGCCTCGGTGACCCTGGCCACGGTCATCATGGCCTTATCCATGAGCGCCTGGAATGCGGGCACCCGGTTGTCCTCGCAGCGCCGCAGTTCGGCATAGACCACAGCCTTGGACAGCCTGCGGCCAACGGCGTCTCTGTCCTTCAGAGCTGCCAAAAGCGTCTTGGGACCGGTCTCAAGCGACCCTCTGTACTC
Source organism: Clostridia bacterium (assembly GCA_024682015.1). Taxonomy (GTDB): domain Bacteria; phylum Bacillota; class Clostridia; order Peptostreptococcales; family Anaerovoracaceae; genus RUG11894. The sequence goes on along the minus strand of JAIKZT010000281.1, from coordinate 894 downwards.
CTGGAATTTTTCAGCCAGTTCCAGGCAGTGCTGAAGATCTTTCTCGCATCCTGCCGGCGTTTCGTACATCGCTTCCACGTTCCATTTGTATTCTCTTGGGATATCTTTTCTGTCTTTCGCCATTTGTATTCCCTCCATGGGTAAAATTCAACAAATTATTATACCATAGCCAACATGGAAATGGTATAATTTACACAAATTTTGATATTTAGAACAGAAATGCGGCGTTTCAAAGACGCTATAAGAGGAGTATTCATGAACAAAGACGAATTATATGCCCTGCTGGAGATCGATAGCCCGGCGGACCTGGAATACTTTGAACAGCTGGCCGACCTGCTGGAAACCGAGGAAGACATCTCCCGCGACCTGTTCGAGGACGTCCTGTCCGGGATCACCCCGGAAAACGCCGGCGAGTTTGCCGAAAACTATCTGGCCGATCTGCTGAATGCCATCCCGGAAGACGCTTCTGCCGAGGATCTTACCGAAGCGCTGGATTCCATGCAGCAGCGGCTCATGCTGCTGGCGCAGGACCTCGACGAGGGCGAAAACCGCGCGGAATTCGCCGCGGAACTCCATAAATTCAAGGACTGGCTGCATGGCGAACAAGGCGTGCTCGTGGACGGGACTCCCCTCTCCATGCTGGAAGCCTTCACCGAAATGCGGGCCGAAAAGCTAGGCGCCGCCAGCCACGACTACGCCCTCGAGAACTTCCCGCCCCTTGTGCCCGAGGAACTCACGTTCGACCTCGGCCGCTTCGAGAAGATCGAGCTGTGACCCATGCAAGGATGACCCTCTGAGAGATTGTTTTCGATTGCTGTTACCTGAATCGCACTCCCATGCGATCTCAGATAACAGCAGTCGAATTTGTTTTTTGCCAATTTAACGCACGTCCGT
>JAIKZT010000226.1 GCA_024682015.1 Clostridia bacterium | reverse complement strand
TGTCCTCCCAGGAGTCTCCCGGAGGATCGGCCGCGTGTTTTTCGCGCACGGCCTCTTTTTTCAGGGCATTGTAGGCGACGGATCGGACCGTCGTGGCCAGGTATACGGCTCTGGCCGGCTCGTCCAGGCGCTTGACCGTATCCAGCGCTCCGATGATGCGCAGCAGCGCGTCGTGCACGACGGCTTCGACCTCCAGCCTGCCCCCGCCGCATTCCAGCGCCGTCTTGTACAGCAGGCCTTTGTGTGCGCGGTAGAGCTCGTCTATGAACTTTTCGTCCTGCCGGTTCAGGCGTATGCTGCGTGGATCCATAAAAATTCCGGTTTTGCCCTTCTGTTTCAATAAACACCTTGACGGTGCTTTTCCAACACTTTTTCGAAAAATAATTATAAAAATTTTCGCGCGCCTTAGCGGCCGCGGCGCGTTCGTGTAATCGCTGTGATTGGAGTTCTGCCTATAAAAAAGCGAAAGGCGTTTTGCCTTCCGCGCGGCCTGCCATCCCCCCGGCCTGCCGGAGGGAGTCCTTTTTCCTAATTTCCGCCCGATATCCCCAGCACGTCCAGGAACGGGCCTTCGAGCTGCGTGGCGAAGAACTCGTAGGGTTTGCTGCCCGGGTCATTCTGATACGCCTCGAAATACTCGTCGAACTGCTCGCTGTTTCTGTCCATGATCTGCATCATGCCCAAAAAGGCATTCAGATCCTGGCGCATCTGATCGGACGCCATGTACGCCTGATATTCGGCGGACGACGTGACCCCCGCCTCGGAGAACCAGGCCTGCAGGTAAGATCCGCTGATGCGGTTGCCGGACGTCATGTATTCGTACAGGTTGACGGTCCGGCCGAGGTCGTTGCCCTGCCGGTCGTACGTGCTCACCTCGAAATCCTTGTGATTATAGGCAAAGCCGAGCAGCAGCGCGTAACGCGCCGTGTCGTCCACGAGGCTCTGCGCCATGCCGGAAGACGTGTTCCGCTCGGAGCATGCCAGCGCGTCGGCCACGGACATGCCCTGCATCTGGTGAGCCGTATAGAGCACGGAAATAGCCGATGCCCGCTGATAATTCTCCGCGGTGGTGTTCTCCCCTGTCAGGGAATCGCGCAGCGCGATCGCTTCCGCCTGGGTCATGCCCATCGTGTTCGTCATGAACGCCATGAGGTTCGGATCCTTCATGATCTCCTTAAGCGCCACGTACTGCCGGCCGACCGTTACCGGGCTCATCTGCCCCAGCGACGCCGTCAGCCCGTCCACCGCCTGCAGGATGCCACCCACGCCGGCACCGCTGCCGCCCTTCGTCCAGAAGCTCGAACGCAGGAAGCTCGCAACGAGCGCGCTGTTCGTCTCGTTGCCCTGCGCGGTGATCCGCCAGCCGTCCAGCACGAACACCATCTTCTCCTCGTCCCAGCTGAGAATGGAAGCAGCCTGTTCGAAGCTTGCGCCGCTGTTCTCCGCGAAATAGCGGTCGAAGGCCGCCTGGATCAGATCGATCGTCGCCTCGTCCACGAAGACCCCGTTTTTCAGCAGGATGGCCTGTATGTTGTCCACCTGCTGCCCGTCCAGCAAAATGAGCACGTTCTTCACGTCGCGCACGTCGATGCCCTGCTCCAGGCACGCCGCGGCGAACGCCTTGTTGACCGCCTCCAGCAGCACGAGGTCCGAGGCCTTCCGCGCTTCTTTGATGTAGCCGCTGTACGCGGGCACAGCAATGCCTGCCAGGATCGCCAGCACGCAAATGACCACGATCAGCTCCACCAGCGTAAAGCCATCGCGCTTCTTATGCAGTTGTGCAAACAGGCGTCTCATGATCGTACTCCAATTACAGCAACTGTATCAATATATTTTACCACGCTTTGCGCGCGGGTTTCAAGCGTATTATGCTTCCAGGCTCTTCATCGCGTCCAGCGTCTTCTGGAGCAACTCGTCGAGCTCCCAGCCGAGCATCTCCGCCCCCTGCTCGATGACTTCACGCGAGCAGCCGGCCGCGAATCTCTTGTCCTTATACTTCTTTTTCAGGGACTTCAGCTCCATGTCGCTGCAGGACTTCGAAGGCCGCATCAGGGCTGCCGCGCCGATGAGCCCGGTCAGCTCGTCGGAGGCGAACAGCAGCTTTTCCATCTGGCTCTCGGGCTTCATGTCGATGCCGGTGAGCCCCCATCCGTGGGCGCAGATCGCGCGGACCATGGCCGGATCAAAGTCCATCGCCTCCATCCACTGCTGTTCGCGCACGCAGTGTTCCTCGGGAAACTCCTCGTAATCCAGGTCGTGAAGCATGCCCACGCAGCGCCAGAATTCCTCTCTGTCCGGGTCAAACTCCTTCGCGAAATAGCCCATCACCCCGGAGACCGTCTCCGCGTGATGCCGGTGGAACTCCTCCTGATTGTGCTCTTCCATGAGCTTTCTTGCCTCTTCCAGTGTCGGTGTATACATGTTGCTCTCCTCTTCCGTAAGTCCGGCCCTTCAGGTCACCAAGTTTGTCGAAAGGACCATTAAAACGCTTTTAAAACGCCGTATCCTGCAGTATTACGATCTCTTCGCCATCCGCAGGGATGCGCAGCTGCTGCCCGGAGATGCCGGCCGCTTCCGCCGCCTCGCGCAGGGCTTTGCGGGTCAGCGTGCCGTGGTCCGTCGCCTCCAGGTGCACCGCGATGACGGTCGCTTCCGGCGCCGCTTTGCACGTTTCGATGACCCCCGCAGCGTCCATGGTGATGGCTTCTCCTTTCCACTGCGCCGCGCCCGCGTGCACGATGATCACGCCCGGACGGAACGTTTCGATGGCTCGCCGCACGTCCTCGCACCAGACGGTGTCGCCGGTCCAGTAGACGGCCGGCTCCGCCGCCGCCATGAAGACCCAGCCGCTGCCCGGCCCCATGTCCGCAAGCACCTCCGGCGATGTGCCATGCTGCGCGTTTACCCGCTCCAGCGCCACCTCGTTGAACAGGCCGCTGTCCATGGGCCGCACGTCTTCGAAGGCGGCCAGCAGCGGGCAGGTTTCATCGCCCGGCTGGCAGATGACGGGGTGATCCCGATCCAGCGCCTCCGCCGCATAGCTGTCGAAATGGTCCGAATGCGTGTGCGACAGGACGATGCAGTCTGTGCGACTCTCCGCCTGCCACATCTTGCAGGGCATGTCGACGAGCGGGCTGTTCACCTTGCCCGCGTACGAAAGCCCCTTGCCCTTCGGAGCGAACCAAGGATCCAGCAGGAAGCACGTGCCCCCGAAATCCAGTTTGGCCGTCGCGTGGCGTATCAGTTGGTATTTCATTTCGTCTTCCTCATTTTTCGCACGTCGTTTGCTTCTTTCCTTTTCATTATAGTATAATAAATTGATCCTGCAAGATGCTGCCCTCAGACAAAAAGGAGCTTGCCATGAAAGTCGAACTTTCTTTCAGCGATGAAGAATGGAAGAGGATCCGCCGGGCGGTGCTCTCCTATAACGAACGCTATGCAGAACCTGCGACGGACGGCCACATCACGATCGCCCAGTGGATCAAGGGTGCTGTGCTCTGCGACGCCATAGACGAGATCGAGCAGGCGAACGGCGAAAAACCCACCAGCGGCCTGTCCTCGCTCTTCAACCGGTACTAGGCGAAGGTTCTTTTACGCACACGGAGATTCTGCCTTCGCGTTCTATATTAGTTGTTGACAAACTTGCTCTACATTTGTAGTATATATTTGTACTACAAATGTAGAGTTTTATTTTGATCAAAGAGGGTACGTTATGTCTAATAGATCCATACGCCGGCTGCCGGATTCCGAGCTGGAAGTGATGCAGGCGCTCTGGGACTGCAGCATCCCCGCCCAGCGTGGCGAGATCGCAGAGAAACTGCGGCAGGAGGCGCAGAAGGAGCCGGCTCAGACCACCCTGCTCACCCTGCTGGGCCGCCTGCAGCAAAAGGGGTTCGTAGCCATCGAAAAACAGGGGCGCGCCAGCGTCTACATGCCGCTCGTCAGCCGGGAGGACTACCGCAAGGCGCAGAGCCGCAGCTTCGTAGACCGCCTGTTCGGCGGCAGCATGCAGGCCTTCGCCAATGCGCTGGCGGATGGCGGGCTCACGCGGGAGGAACTGGATGAACTGCGCAGGCTGCTGGAGGAGCAGAAGCGATGAGCGTGAGCTTCTACCATATCTTCTTCGCGATCGCGGTTGCGTTCGCCCTCGCCTACAAGACCGACCAGGGCAGCCGCACCAAAGCCGACCGCGACAGGCGCAGGGGCTACGCGCTTCTTCGGGAAGGGGAATCGGAGGACGACCGAACGCTTTGGGAGGGAAAGGCTCGCTATCGCTACGGCATCTCCCCGGCGCTACTGCCGGCGATCGTGGCGATGATCATAGGCGTCATGCTGCTCCGTTTCGGGCCGGGACAGAACTTCGAACGCGTCCTGACCGGCTACGCTTTCGCCGTATTTCTCCCGATGACGATCTATTACGCGCTTCTGCTGGCGGTTTTGCCCCGCCTGCGCGAACACATCCGGCCCATCGGATGCGCCAGCCTGTGGCTTCTGCCCGACGCGCTCTACATCGTCGGTTACCGCGTCGGCGTCTGCAATGCGCCTCGCCTGCTTCTGCCCGTGCCGCAGGTGCTTCTTACCTGGCTCTTTCGGATCTGGCTGGCAGGCTTCCTGCTGTTTCTGACCCGGGCCATCCTCTCTCACATGGCATTCCGCAGGCTGCTTCTGGCCAAAAGCCGGCCCTGTGAAGATCCGCAGATCCTCGAGCAGTTTCGGGTGCTGGAACGCGCCTACTGCGGAGAATACGCCCGGTTCCGCCTCCTGCTCTGCCCCGTTTTGGCGACGCCGCTGTCCATCGGCCTCACGCGCGGAGAAACCTGCGTCGTGCTGCCAGACACCGACTATGGGACGGACGACCTCGACCTGATCTTCCGCCACGAACTGATCCACATCTGCCGCGGCGATGCTTCCGTCAAGTTTTTTCTCGCGTTCTGTGCGGCGCTGTGCTGGTTCAACCCGCTGATGCCCGCCGCCATGCGCCGCTGCGCGGAGGATCTGGAGCTTTCCTGCGACGAGCTGGTCCTCGCGGACGCGGGTGACCCCGCTAAATCCCGCTACGCTTCGCTGATCCTCGAAACGGCCGGAGAAAACCGCGGGTTCACCACCTGCCTGGCCGCCTCCGCATCGTCGCTGAAATACCGGCTGCTCGCCCTGCAAAAGCCGGAAAAGGCTCTCAGCGGGGCATTTCTGACCGGCCTCTGCACGGCTCTGCTGATCCTCAGCCTCGGCCTCGTTTGCCTGACGACGGAAGCGCCGGCCATCGGAACGATCCTGCGGGACGGCTCCCAAACGCCCGCAGTCATAAAGATCGGCGACCTGTTTGAGCGGACGGGGCCCCGTTCCCGGCGTTGGTTCAACCGAAACGGCTTTGATGAGCAGGCGATCCTCGTCTATCTGGACACGCTGGAATGCCGGGAGATCGTCGGCGTCTATGCGCTGGAGGAAGCATGGTATCTGAGCGTGTTCATCCCCAAGGAAGAGGACCGCTATGCATCCCTAGAACTGAGCGAACATTATGCGGCGATCACGACGAACATGCCCTTTGTCCGCCGTTATTATGCGCTGGAAGCGCCGGCGGATTTCAGCTATCTGCGGTCCCTGTTCTACTGAGCGCACCCGCCTGGACACGTCACGGCATAAAAAACACCCGGCTCGCCATGCCGCTCTTTGCGGTCAGGCAAACCGGGTGTCTTCCTGTCTTAGAGCAAAGCCCCGCGGCCTTAGACCTCCGCGATGACCTCGATCTCCACGAGGGCGTCCTTGGGCAGGCGAGCCACTTCCACGCAGCTTCTGGCGGGGAAAGCGCCTTCCTTGAAGAACGTGCCGTAGACTTCGTTGACCTTGCCGAAATCATCCATGTTCTTGATGAAGACGAGGGTCTTGACGACCTTGTCCATGGACGTGCCGGCGGCCTCCAGGATGTTCTTGATGTTCGTCAGGGACTGGGTCGTCTGCGCCTGGATGCTGCTGGGCAGCATGCCGTTAGGGAACATGCCCAGCTGGCCGGACGTAAATACGAAACCGCCGACGATCTTCGCCTGGCTGTAGGGGCCGATGGCGCCGGGCGCCTTATCGGTTGCGACTGTCTTGATCATGGGAAACACCTCCAATGTCTTTTGGTTAACGTTATGTGCAGGGCGGCGTGACCCGCCCAGAATTACCGTATTTGCAAGCCTTACAGGGGCTTAGCCCTGTTCCATCAGCCGGTTCGTGGCCTCCGCGAACTCTTCGATGGACAGCGTTTCGGCGCGCCGCTTCGGATCGATCCCGGCGGCCTCGAGCGCCGCGAGCACCTGGTCGCGGGTTTTACCGAGCGCGCCCGTGAGCGCGTTGGACAGGGTCTTGCGCCGCTGCGCGAAGCCTGCCTTCACGACCTCAAAGAACTTCGCCTCGTCCGCTACTTTCGCCGCGGGGCTTTTGCGCACGTGCAGGGTCAGCACGGACGAATCCACCTTGGGCTGGGGCAGGAACACCTCTTTGGGCACATCCATTATATACTCAATTTCGCAGTAATACTGCACATGGATGGAAATCACCCCGTAATTTTTCGCGCGGGGCTGCGCCATCAGCTTCTCGGCCACCTCTTTTTGCACCATGATGGTGATGGAGGTGAACAGTCCGGGCAGCGCCATGAGCTTGTTCAGGATGGGCGTCGTAATGTAGTACGGCAGGTTGCCGATGAGCCGCACGTGTTCGGCCCTTCTGCCGTCCGGCAGAAGGCTCTCCGCGGCGACCAGCGCCTCCAGATCCGTCTGCAGGAAATCCTCGTTGAGGATCTTCACGTTGGGCTGCCAGCCCACGGTCTCGGCCAGGATGGGCAGCAGCTTCTTATCGATCTCGATGGCGACCAGCTTGCCGCAGTTCTGTGCGGCCCGGCTGGTGATCACGCCCAGCCCCGGCCCGACCTCGATCACGAGATCCTCAGGACCTGCGCCGGCGGCCTGCAGGATGCCCTCCGTAACGGCCGGATCCGTCACGAAATTCTGGCCGAGGCTCTTGGCCGTCTTGAAATCGTAGCGCCTTTCCAGCGCCGCTACCTGTTTTCTCGTGAAATCCTGTCCCATGCGGCCTGCAATTCCTCTCTGGATATGCCAAATGCGTTTGCGCGCTTTACGAAAGTCTTCGCGTTGCAGCCTCCGATGCCCAGCTCTTTTCCCAACACTTCGCGAAGGGACGCGCTCTCGGGCAGCCCCGAAAGGCCCAGCGCCGCCAGGTCCGAAGGGGTCATGGGATCGGCGGGCCGATCTGCTTTTACGGCTTTCGCGGCATTCAGCGCGGCTAAGATCACCTCGGGCGAAGCGTTTTCCACGCCCACGTCCACGCAGGTCTCTGCCCGCATCTTCGAGCCTTCCGCCCTGCCGATCCACGCATGCTTCGCCTCGGGAAACAGCGCCGAAAGCCTCTTTCGGATCGTTTCGCCGGCGTGGTCGGGATCCGTGAGCACGATGATGCCCGTTCGCCCGTAAGCGGCTCCGATCCGCGCGAGGATCTCCTCGTTCAGCCCCCAGCCGTGCGTGCACAGGACGGGCGCGTCCACGGCCCGCAACACGGCCGCCTCGTCGTCGCGGCCTTCCACGACGATGGTCTCGCGGATGACAGGCCGATCGCCTTCCTGCAAAGCCCTGTCCGTCATGGCTTGGCGGGGTCAGCCGCGGGCGGCGTCTCCTGAAGCGGGTCCTCCGTATCATCCTCGCGGTTGTATTCCGTGTTGTTCGGCACGATGTAAAGGACTTCGCCGGGGCGTATCATGTGCAGCTGGCTTCTGGCCTGCTGCTCCACGTATTCGTCGGAATTCACCTGCAGCAGCTCGTTTTCCAGCTCACTGCGGCGCTTTTCGAGCTGTTCGAGCTGCGCCTGCACCTGCGAACGCTCCTGGGAGAGGGAGATCATCTTCTGCACGGCGCGCACGGTAAAGCCGGCCGCCAGAGCCACGAAGAGCACGAGAACGAGGACCGCGCGGCGGCGGCTCCGGGCCTTTCTTTGGCGGGCGGGATTCGTCACTTTTACCTTGTATTCGTGCTTCTGCATGCGCTCTTCCCGGCGCTCGCGCTGCTCTTCGCTCTGGCTTTCGCGCTCGAGCAGGTCCTGGGTGAAGCTGCTGATCCGTCTCTCTTCTTCCATGTCTCTTACTCTATGTTGGGAATGCCCTTATGCACGGCTCGCGGCAGCGTGATGGTGAACTTCGTGCCCTTGCCCAGCGTGCTTTCAGCCGTAATGGTGCCCTGATGCTCCTCCACGATCTGCTTCGTGATGGCAAGCCCGAGCCCCGTGCCGCCCATCTTGCGCGACCTGGCCTTGTCCACGCGGTAAAAGCGCTCGAAGATGCGGGGCAGCTCGTCTTCGGCGATGCCGATGCCGTTGTCCGCGATGCTCACACGCACCTCGCGTCCGTCCGCATCGATGTCCACGGTGATGAGCCCGCCCTCCGGCGTATACTTGATGGCGTTCGTCAGCACGTTCAGGACCACCTGCTCCATGCGGTCGTTGTCCATCAGCACGCGGAACGTCTCCTGCGGGTCGAACCGGCACAGGATCTGGTGACCCTTCTGCTGGGCTGTCATCTCGACCTTGATGATGCAGCGCTTGACAAGCGAAACGATGTTCCCCTCGCGGAAGTCCATGCGCTCCTGCCGGTGATCGAGCCGCGACAACTGCAGCAGATCCTTGACGAGGCGGGTCATCCGGTCCGCTTCCCCGTCGACGATCTCCAGGAAGCTGACGGCCGTGTCCCTGTCCTCGACCGCCCCGTCGATGAGCGTCTCGGTGTAGCTCTTGATCGTCGTGAGCGGCGTCTTCAGCTCGTGGGACACGTTCGCGACGAAATCGCGCTGCATGTCCTCGAGCTTCTGGCGCTCGGTGATGTCCTGGATCAGGATGATGATGCCGATGTCCTCGCCGTCCTCGTCCTTGAAGCGGTCGTAGTGGATGGCGAAGATGCCGCTGCCGCGGGAAAACACGTCCTGCGCGCCCTGCTTTTCGCAGCTGGCCTTGATGCGCGAAAGGCTGATGTTCTCCGCGATGCAGCCCATCAGCGCGTCGTAATCGCCTGGGATGGGAGCGTCGTCCGAAAGCCCCAGGATCGCGCGGGCCGCGGGGTTCACGTGGATGATCCCCCCGTCCAGATCGATGGCCACGAGCCCGTCCGCCATGTATTCCAGGATGGTGGACAGCTTGTTCTTCTCGCCCGTGATCTCCGACAGCGTGCCTTCCAGCTTCTCCCGCATGAGGTTGAACATCTCCGCGAGCTGGCCGATCTCGTCGTCGCTCTTCACCTGGACGGACTGCGAGAAATCGCCGCCGGCCATCTTGATGACCGTATCCGTTACGTCGTTGATGGGCCGGGTGATGCTGTTGGCCAGCACGAAGCCCAGGATGACCGTCACCAGCAGCGCGATCAGGATGGCGCGGATGAAGATGAGCCGGCTCTGGGCCACGAACGCCTGGATGGACGACAGATCCGCCCGCACGTAGATGACCCCCGGATCCCGGGCGCTCTCGATGATGTAGCAGAGGTTCTTGACCGGGATGCCGCCGGATAGCACGGCGTCGGATTCGCCGTTCTCGCCGGTAAGCAGGCACGAGGCGATGATGACGGCATCAAACACGTCCGCGGCGGACTGACCCACCAGATTGGCGTTCGTGGACGCACAGACGCGCAGGCGCTCGTCCACGACGGACAGCTCCTCGGAGAAGCTGCTCCAACTGGAATCGAGCGTCTGTTGGATCTCCTCGCCGCTCTCCGAAAGGGAATCGTACGCACCTAAAGAAGCGGGAAGGTTGCTCTCGCTGATGGTCCGTTCGATATTCTCTTTCAGGGAGGACAGCTGGTACTGCTCGATGCGGCCCACGAGGTAAACGGATACCACGGCCAGGACCACGAAGAACAGCATGAAGTAGATCAGGGCTATCCTCCAGCGCACGCTGCTGCGCCCGAAGATGTTCATGCGCCCCGCCTACTGCTTTTTAAAGAAATAGCCAATGCCGCGCTTCGTGATGATGTAACCGGGATCGCCCGGGTCATCCTCCAGTTTCTCGCGCAGCCGGCGGATCGTTACGTCCACCGTGCGGATGTCGCCGTAGTATTCGTAGCCCCAGACGTCCTCCAGCAGCTGTTCGCGGGAAAAGACCTTGTCGTCCCGCGTGGCCAGATAGCGCAGAAGCTCGAATTCCCGCAGCGTAAGGTCCAGAGGTTTGCCGTCCTTTCGGACCTCGTAGCGGTTCATGTCGATCTCGAGGCGGCCGAAGACCTGGACGTCCGCGGGCGCGTCGTCCTTGTCCGTCATCAGCTCGCTGCGGCGCAGGTTGGCCTTGATGCGGGCCAGCAGCTCGCGCATGCCGAAGGGCTTCGTGATGTAGTCGTCGGCGCCCAGTTCGAGCCCGAGGACCTTGTCCGCCTCCTCTTCCTTCGCCGTCAGCATGATGATGGGGACCTCGCTGGTCTCGCGGATCTTTTTGCACACCTCGAACCCGCTCATCATGGGGAGCATGATGTCCAGCAGGACGAGCTGCGGACCGCAGGAGAGGGCCTTGTCCAACCCCTCCTGCCCGTCATAAGCCGTCTCGACTTCGTAGCCTTCCTTGGTCAGATTAAACTTGATGATGTCGGAGATCGGCTTTTCATCTTCGATGATCAGCACTTTCCGTTTTGTGTCGGTGCTCATAAGCGCCTCCCGTAAAACGCGGGGTTAGACTCTCTTGACGAGGTCCTTGGGGATCGTGGGCGTCCCCTGCCCATAATACTTGAAAACTTCGATGGACTGAGCGATCTGCTCCGGGGTCATCTTCTTCGTCTCGCCGCAGGCGCGCGCCGCGAGGTAGCACTTGGCCGCCTCTTCGAGATAGACCGCCGCGTACAGAGCCTGCTTCAGGCCCTTGTCCTTGCCGATCGTCATGACGCCGTGGTGCGCCAGGATGACCGCCAGCGAATCGCCGATGTACTTGACGGT